>CABQGZ010001044.1 GCA_902463835.1 uncultured Lachnospiraceae bacterium | reverse complement strand
GTGCAGACCTATGTGAAAATGGGGATGAGTGCAGTTGATGCTGAGGCGGCGGTGTCTTCTGTTGAGGGATTCTGGTTAGCTCCGCAAAATATTGCTATTGCGCTGGCCGCCGCTGCAATCTTGTCGGTTGCCGGATATGCGTTGGGTATGAAAATGTTCAGCAAGCACTTTAAGCCTGCCGGAATCGCATGATGGGAGCATACAGACAGGTACGTTTTCAAGCAAATCCGCTTACATGGTTGCTTCTGTGTTTGACGGGAATCATGTCGATTATTCTGGTACACTCTGAAATAGGCGGCTTGTGCCTTGCTGTGTTTTGCATTGCCATACATCTTTTGACAGGTCACTCAGACAAAGCGATTCCCTATTCTGTGTGCTACCTTGCTTTTACGGGTATCGCTTGGGGCGGAGTAGGACTGGTAGAAAGTGAGGTAGCCTTTTCGGTCAGTTCCATGTTGGCAAGTCTTGGTGTCCTTGGCAGAAAATCCATCATTCCTCTGTCCTTTGCTATCTGCCTTGCGAAAGAGCCTACCGGTTCTCTGCTTGCCTCCTTACAGGCAATGCGGCTCCCGAAGGCGGTGGGCATCGGGCTTGCCGTGCTGCTGCGGTTTTTCCCGACGATTGGCGGCGAGTACCGTGCGATCCGTGCTTCGCAGCGGTTTCGCGAGATCGGGGTAGGCGTGGTTCACACGCTTACCCATCTCCCCTCAACGGTGGAATACATACTGATCCCACTGATCCTGCGCACGACAAAAGTCGCCGAAGAACTCTCTGCCTCCATGACGGTGCGTGGAGTACGCTTTTCGGGGGAAACAATTTCCTACCGTCCTGTGCGCTTTACGGGAAAGGATGCTGCGCTCTGCGCGATGGCAGTTTTGATTCCCGCGGCTGTGTTTCTGCTGGAAAGGAGGGGCGTCTTTTGATTGAACTGAAAAACCTCTCCTTTTCCTATGAGAACTCAAGTGAAGCAAAGGGACAGCTCAGAGGTATCGACCTTCATGTAAAAAAGGGCGAGTTGGTGATCCTGTCCGGCAGAAGCGGCTGCGGCAAGACGACGCTGACCCGTATTCTCAACGGGCTTTGCCCCGGCTTTTATCCGGGAAAGCTGGAGGGCGGCTACTCCCTTGACGGTGAGGACGCACTGAAAATGCCCATCCATCGTTTGGGGACGATGGTGGGAAGCGTCTTTCAGGACCCTCGCAGCCAGTTTTTCGCCACCAACACGACGGATGAGATTGTGCTGGGGATGGAGAACATCCCACTGGAGCGTCCAGTCATGCAGGAGCGTCTGAACACGGTTTGCAAACAGATGAACATTGAACGCCTGATCGGCCGAAGGATATTCCCTCTGTCCAGCGGCGAAAAGCAGCTTATCGCCATTGCCTCCGTCTGTGCAATGGAGCCGAAGGTTATCGTCCTGGATGAGCCGTCCGCAAATCTGGACAGCGAAGCGATGGTGCGCCTTGGCGCGCTGCTCTATCGGCTGAAAACGGCGGGGCATACGATGATCCTCTCGGAGCATCGGTTCCATTATGTGCGGGATTCCTTTGACCGGCTTGTTTTCATGGAGGATGGTGCGATTTCCGCCGTCTATGACCGGAAAGACGCCCTGTCCCTTACAGCGGAGCAGATGACGGCGATGGGACTTCGTCCCTTTGACGCACCGGCATTTCGCGTAGGCGGAGCATACCGGCAGAATCAGGACGACGCCTTGCAGGTGTCCGCAATCTCCTGTATGCTGGACAGCCAGCAAATTTTGGAGGAAGTGAGCTTTGCCGCACAGAGCGGAAAGATACTTGCCATCGCCGGACCCAACGGCGCAGGCAAATCCACGCTTTGCCGCATCATCACAGGTTTATACCGGGCAATGGGTTCGGTTTCCCTCGATGGTGAAATCCTGAGG
>CABQGZ010001043.1 GCA_902463835.1 uncultured Lachnospiraceae bacterium | reverse complement strand
ATAATCGGAAGAAAATTGGCAAATTTTTAACATATGGAGGTTAAGAGATGAGTAATAGCACAGATACTTTGGCCAGACAAAGGATTTGCAGCCTGCTGGACGAGAAGAGCTTCATGGAAATCGGCGCTCAGATCACAGCAAGAAGTACAGATTTTAATCTGACCCAGACAAACACTCCTTCCGATGGAGTGATTACCGGTTACGGCCTGATAGACGGGAATCTTGTCTATGTATACAGCCAGGATCCGTCGGTATTGAACGGTACCATCGGAGAGATGCACGCGAAGAAGATCACAGCAGTCTATGACATGGCCATGAAGATGGGCGCCCCTGTGATCGGACTGATTGATTGCGCAGGCATTCGTCTGCAGGAGTCGGTGGACGCTCTGGAAGGACTGGGGGCGGTGTATGCCAGCCAGGTCATGGCCAGCGGTGTGATCCCACAGATAAGCGCCGTGTTCGGCAGCTGCGGAGGCGGACTTTCCGTGGTACCGGCTTTAAGCGATTTTGCATATGTGGAGACAGCAGGAAAAGTATTTGTGAATTCTCCTAACGCAATTCCTGGAAATACAAAAGAAAAATGTGACACTGCGGACGCCTGCTACCAGAGCCGCCATAACGGTTTTGTGGACGGCGTAGGTACGGCGGATGAGATTCTCGCCCAGATCCGTGAGCTTGTGTGCATGCTGCCGGGCAACTGTGACGAGGGTGGCTGTGAGGACGAGTGCAGCGACGATCTGAACCGTGTATGCGAGAACCTGGCAGGCATGAAGGGGGATGCAGGATTGCTGCTGTCCAACATCTCCGATGACTATGTGTTTATCGAGACGAAGAAGGACTATGCCAGGGAGATGGTGACCGGATTCATCAAGCTCAACGGCTGTACCGTGGGTGCAGTTGCGAATCGTACGGAGATCTATGATGAGGAAGGCAAGGCAGTGGATACCTTCGCGCCGGCGCTGACCGCAAGAGGATGCACGAAAGCAGCAGAATTCATGAATTTCTGTGACGCCTTTGATATCCCGGTTCTGACGCTGACAAGCGCAGAAGGATTCGCCGCGTCCATGTGCTCGGAAAAAGGACTTGCCCGCGCCATGGCCAAGCTTGTGTCCGCCTTCGCGTCCGCGACTGTGCCGAAGGTAAATGTGCTCACCGGCAACGCTTACGGCAGCGCCTATGTGATCATGAATTCCAAAGCCATCGGTGCAGACCTGGTGTACGCATGGGATACAGCCAAGGTAGGCATGATGGATGCCAGGCTGGCTGCCTCCATCATGTATGAGAAGGAGAGCGCAGCTGTCATCGAGGAAAAGGCAAAGGAGTACGACGCACTGCAGCAGAATGTGAACTCCGCGGCTGCCAGAGGGTATGTGGATCGCATCATCCGGCCGGAGGATACGAGAAAGTATGTTGTCGCAGCGTTTGAGATGTTATATACCAAGAGAGTGGAAGGACCCATGAAGAAACATGGAGCAAAGTAAAGGGTGAAATATATGAGGAAAAGAATAATAGCGATGCTTTGCGTCTGCATCTGTATCCTTGGCCTGGCTGCATGCGGAGCGGATCCGAAAACGGTGGACTACAATGGCAAGAGCTACGATGATCTGAAGACGTATGCGGAGAGTACCTGGAGCGGAATCCAGGCGCTCGTACCGGAACAGGTACAGCCGGTTATCGATGAGATTGACGGGATGTCTGAGGCGGAGCGCATCGCAGTGATGGAAGCGAATGAAGGGCTGCAGGAGCAGTATACGTTGATCAAGAGCTGGCTTGGCATTCAGAAAGAAATCGGAGAATTTGTGGAACTGGGCGACTTTACCGTTACAAAGTCAGGAAAGAGCACCACAACCGAACTGAAGGTTTTATTTGAAAAAAGGCCAGTGGTGCTGTCTGTTGTATATAAG
>CABQGZ010001042.1 GCA_902463835.1 uncultured Lachnospiraceae bacterium | reverse complement strand
CTCGTAGGCGTATTTGAATGTGAAATTTCCGGCAAACTGACAGTAAGTGAACTGGAAGATTTACGCAGCTATCTCACTGGTCAGGCAAGCGATGGTTGGGGCGAAGGTCTTGAACAACACGGCGTTAAAACCGCTGATTTTGGCGAGATTTATGTAAGCTTTTGGAATGACAGCAACGACTGGTCGCTGCAGACAGAAGAAGAAATGGGATTGTCTCAGGCTGAGAAACTCACGGAAGAACCCAGCATGGGCATGACGATGTGAAAGGAGCAGCTATGTTTTATAGCAGAGATAAAGTGGAACAACTCCGACAGAGGTATCCGGAAGGCACGAGGATTTGCCTTGACAGCATGGAAAATGATCCCCGACCGATTCCGTCAGGCACAAAGGGGACGGTAATTACAGTAGATGACGCCGGTCAATTATTCATGAAGTGGGACAACGGCTGTTCCCTTTCGCTAATCCCCGGCGAGGACAGATTCCATGTGATTCAGCCGGGAGAAAATTTGTCGGAGGAAATGCAAGAAACTGAGAATCCCTCAGAAGAACTTGAAATGCATATGTCTATGTAGGCGGTTTGGTTTGAAAAAACCGAACAGTCTTTTTTTGCCCAAATGAAAGGAAAAGGTGAAAATGATTCGATATTTTGAAAGCTTCGCAGGCATCGGCGCATTCCGATCGGCATTTGAAAAAATGGGCGGATTTGAATGTGTAGGCTGGTGCGAAATCGACCGATATGCGCAAAAGGCTTATCGAGCCTTGTACGACATAGGAGGAGAAAAGTTCTATGAGGACATCACAAAAATCGATTACGGAGGTATGCCGGATTTTGATCTGCTCGTTGGCGGACCATGCTGCCAATCATTTAGTGTCGCAGGGCGCAGACTCGCTTTTGCGGACGACAGAGGAAACCTCTTTTTCAACTATATCCAAATCCTTGAAGCCAAGCGACCCCGCTATTTTATTGCTGAAAATGTACCCAATCTGTTGGGAATATCGCAGGGGGAATGCTACAGAATTATCCTTGAAAAGATTTCAAAACTGGGGTATCGTATGTGCTGGCGTGTGCTTAACAGCTCCGGTTTCGGAATGCCACAGTCAAGACGAAGGCTGTTCCTTGTCGGATATCTTGGAGACAGATGTCCCGCCGAAATACTGGCTTTCGGAGGAAATGATGCGGAAAATTGCGGCAAAGGAAAACCTGAACAGCTGATTGGCGGCAGTCAAGGTTCGAGGATATATTCCACAAACGGCACAGCGGTTACACAGTGCAGCGGTTCAGGCGGCATGGGTGGTAAAACAGGACTTTATTTTATAGACTGTAATCCAAGTCCTCAAATGACGGACGCAGCAAGATGTATTACTGCAAGGCAGAACAGCGGAATAAGTCATCACAGAGGTGAACATTCCGCTGTTTTTGTGGATGATGCGCCGAGAGCCATTCTCAATCCGTTTAAGGAGCATACCCGTCAGAACGGCAGAAGAATCAAAGAGCCCAACGAGCCGATGTTTACACTTACGGTGACAGACAGGCATGGAATTATTCACAGAGGACGGATTCGTCGGCTTATGCCTGTGGAATGCTGGAAATTACAAGGGTTTCGCAAGGATCAATTTGAAAAGGTTGCGGCAACGGGAATGTCCGACGCTCAGCTTTACAAACAAGCCGGAAATTCGATTACGGTTGCGGTTGTTGAGACGATTGCAAGAAATTTATTGAAATTTGACGAGGAGGCAAGCAGTGGAAAATATCATTAAAATTTTTGCGAGTGAAGAGTTTGGCAGGGTCAGGACAGTGATAATAAAAGGCGAACCGTGGTTTGTACTTGCAGATGTATGCAAAGCACTTGAAATCAGCAATTCCAGAATGGTTGCCAGTCGTCTGGACAGCGATGAGCTGATGTC
>CABQGZ010001041.1 GCA_902463835.1 uncultured Lachnospiraceae bacterium | reverse complement strand
AATTTCCGGGTTGATGCCCACAAAATTCAGATGGCTTCCGTCGTACTCTCTGGGGCGAATGCTGTTGAATTTCTCATTGTAAAGCGTGGTCAGCCGTTCCCGGCGATTGGGTTCTGACCAGATCCAGTCCGCAAATTCCTGTTTGATCTGCTCCTGCTTCCCCTGGGCAATGGCGGTCTGCTTCGTGTTGAGGATGGCCACCTTTTTACCGGAGTCATCATATTCATAGTCGAAAATCCGTACATCCCGCAGATTCAGGGTTTCCTCAATGATTTTGTAGGCGTTGATGCGTTCCGTACCAAAGGTGTTCTCGGAGCGGACATTCCCTCGGTCCAGACTTTTTCCGTCTACATTCCACTCGCCGGTGTAGGTGCTGTAATTTACCTTGATGTTCCGCCTCTGGTAGTAAGGCGTCCGCAGAAGCTCAAAGGTAAAGTCCCGCACGACCTCAGTTGGAAGCCAGGCAGCACCCAGCCGGACAGAAATCTCGCTGGCCGTCAGGTCAACAGGCTGCACCGCTTCCAGGGACTGTACATTGACGGTATACCCTTCATCTGTCTCGGCAAACGCCCTGGCGGTGCGCAGCTTTTCCCGGACATTGCCGGAAAGGTATTCATCCGCGGGCAAATATTTATGGGCAACATCCTCATTTCCGTCATGCTCTGGGTTCAGGAAGATCACGCCCTTCAAATCAGAGAGAATTTCTTCCTCGCTCTTGTGGGTCAGCTCCATCATGTAGGGCATATCTACTTTTGCTTTTTCAGCCAGTGACAGGGCTAGGGCCTCTGAAGCGGTATCTACGGAAGTTACAGAAATCTTCTGCCGGATGGTGCGCTTGGAGAACATATCCGCTTTCCGCAGGAAATTCCCTTCACTGTCCCGCACCTCCAGGGAGGACAGAAGATAGTAGGCGTTGTCGGTAGAAAAAGCGGAGCTGTTGGCACGGCTGTTGATCCGGCCATACTTTTCCGCAAAGCTGTCATAGAGGGCATTTAAGGTTGCCTGTTCTGCCTGAATTGCGGCCTCCGGGTAGTCCTCGGTCTGGTATTCAATGAGCTTGCGCACACAGTCCCGGATACCGATAAGCCCACGGATGCGCTGCTCGGCGGTAGCCGATACGGAGACCGGATTCATAAGGCTGTTTTCCCGGAAGTACAGCTTGCCGTCCACAACTGCGAAGCTGAAATTCCGCACATCAGGGTCAGCGGGCAGAGAGCCCGTTTCTTCCTCCTGCAAATCATCCAGGTCAACATTATGCATCTCGCCCTGAATTTGACCAATGGCAGCAGTGAGCAAGGCTTCCAGGCTCTGGCCCTCGTGGGGGATACAGGCGGTTTCCATGCCATAGGGGCCGGATACCTCCCGCATATCGCCCAGGACCATTTCTGGGTGGGATACAAAGTAGGCGTTTATTTTCAGCCCGTTCTCGTCGGTATCCAGATGTACCCAATCCGGTTCCAGGTCGGTCATGCCGCTGCGCTTTTGCAGAAACAGAATGTCGGAAGTGACCTCTGTACCCGCAGCGGCCTTGAACGTATCATTGGGCAGTCGGATGGCACCGAGAAGGTCCGCCCTCTGGGCAATGTACTTTCGCACAGAGGGATTTTCCTTGTCCATGGTGCCCTTGCTGGTAATGAAGGCCACCACGCCGCCGGGGCGCACCTTGTCCAAGGCACGGGCAAAGAAATAGTCGTGGATCAGGAAATTGTACTTGTCGTACTTCTTGTCCAAAACCTTGAACGTCCCAAAGGGCACGTTGCCAATGGCCACATCAAAGAAGCTGTCCGGCAGATCGGTCTTTTCAAATCCTTGTACCGCAATGCTGTTCTTCTGGTATAACTGCTGGGCAATGCGCCCGGAAATGCTGTCCAGCTCTACACCGTACATCTTGGAATTTCCCATATT
>CABQGZ010001040.1 GCA_902463835.1 uncultured Lachnospiraceae bacterium | reverse complement strand
CAGTTCCGAAATACGGCGGGTACCCAGTTCACCTTTTGCGTATTCCTCAAATACAAAGCGGACAAGCTTTGCCTTTTGCTCATCCACATAGTATCCGTTGTTTTCATTATTAAAGCGGTATCCGATGGGCGGCGTTGCACCGTGGCGCTTACCATCCTTCATGGTCTGCCGATAACCAAACTTTACCCGCTCCGATGTCTTGCGGCTTTCCTCCTGTGCTACGATGGCCATGATGGATAGACGGAACTCCGCATCCTTGTCCATGGTGTTGAGATTGATGTCCTCGATCAGTACACCTACATCGTACCGAAGCAATTCCCGTACCGTCTGCACACAGTCCACGATATCCCTTGCAAATCGGGAAACCTCTTTTGTCAGGATCAGATCAAATGCCCCTGCTTTTGCATCCCGCACCATTTTCAAAAACTGCGGGCGCTTGTCGGCACGGGTGCCAGTAATGCCCTCATCGATATAACCGGGAACATACTCCCACTTCTCACAGCTCTTGATTTTACTCTCAAAATAAGCGATCTGATGTTCCAGCGAGTTGAGCTGCTTATCTTCATCCGTACTGACACGGCCATAGAATGTCACCCGCAAGGGAATATCATAGATTCGCTTTCCACAAAACAGCGCCGTTCTGATTTCTTCTATATTTTTGTACATATGAGTCTCCGATGTATGTTGGTATCCTAAACAGTATCAGCTCCTTTCGCTGTTGTCCAAGATGTCACAGCGTAAGATCTGCCGGAGGTTTCGCCGCTGCTCTTCCGTGAGCAGCCCTTGCTTATATAAAGCTTCAATCATAACGCCTTGAAGCTGTTCTTTCGATTTCACGATTTGGTTCCAGTCAATGGTCAGTTCGTTCAAGAAAACACCCCCTTGGTATAGATACGAACCGAGGGTTTTGTCCTATGCTATCAAAATAAAAGGTATTTCAGACCAAAACCGGCTGTTTCGTCATAGCCCTGCCGTACCGCTGCATTAAGCTGGCGAATACGGCAGGGGCTCCCCGTCAAGTCCGTGCGGGGTCGTGAGAAAGTATCATTATCCTCCGTGCGTGTCATCGCGCCTGCCATGCCAAGGGAAGGTTAATGGATCGCGTTTATCGCTCCAGCTGCTGCCATCGTTGCGCCGCTCCATTTGCCGCTTGCTCATCTGAGCCGCACGGATTATGTGCCTGAAATACTCTGTATGCGGTTGTCAAAGGGCGAGAAGAAAATATCCTTCTACTATTCGTGACCTTTTTCAGTAGAATTTGGGGGTGGCAGATCAAAAAAGATGGATTCTTTTTTGCAGTTGCTTTATGGCACTTTGAATCGATTCCCTCACTGAAGTGACATCAACACCTTCCTGCTTTGCAATTCTGGTATAACTCATGTTAAGGAAAAAGTGTGCATATAGGCGAGTACGCTGCTTATGCGTAAGCGCCATTATTGCATCATAAAGCTGTTCCTGTTCCGCAAGCTGTTCAAATACTTCCTCCGCAGAGGGGCTTTTTAGCACAGTCTCCCGCTCCACGATCTTATAGATGTCCAGAGAGTAATGCGCTTTGTGTTTATAAATGCGCCTGCGCTGGGATTGTTCGTGCCGCCTGAGCAGGATCAGGAGCTCTGCTACTTCATCCGGCACCTCCACAAAGTAATCGCTTCTATAACATCCCGGGTAGAATTCCCGAAGATTGATTTCTATCATAATGAACAACGGGTTCTGATTTGGAGCAAACAAATACCCGGCAGGAAAAACCAGTCGGGCAAAACAAAACATGTGAATTGTGATGTTGCTATTTGGACATAGTTACTCTGTACAGTACATTGAAATACACTGCACCATAGCGCTCAGCGGTTGCACCATCTCTTCCCATAGCAATTTCCTTATTGATGCATTCCAGTACATAAAAGAGATGGG
>CABQGZ010001039.1 GCA_902463835.1 uncultured Lachnospiraceae bacterium | reverse complement strand
AAACTCGATGTTATCTTCCTGTCGTTCGTTCAAATCGCGTGCGTCTTCATGTGGCTAAAATAGTGTCAACAGGCTCTAGTGAAGTATGCAAATGCAGGAGATTATCAAGCACAGTGTAAGTTAGCTACACGCTACCAACAAGAATATGATAAAACGAAATTGGATGAATCTTTTGAAAATGCGTATAAGTGGTATAAGAAAGTCATTCGTAGTTCAAAGCGGGGATATGAGACACATGAAATGAAAGAGTTGGTAGAACTTCTGAAAAAGAGAGATAGCGCGCAGTATAGTGATGAAATTCGCAAATTAGAAAGAAAAATCAAGCATGAGGACACCGTTGCATCAAATGAATACGAATACAGGATGCGCTATCGATAACCAAGTGTGCATATGATTTACGACCGCTATTATTACACCCGCCTGTCTGACAGGGAGAAGAAAATCTACAAGACGATTTACAATGGTTTGACAGCCTTTGCGCCGGAAATTCATATTCCGACGCTCACGGGGCTTGGCATTGATCCCGTCAAGATTTTATATGCCGTGGATATGGACAACCCGCACTTATTTTATGTGGATTTCCGGCATATCCCCGGACACATAACGGCATTGGAGAAGGTGCTGCAACCATCCTATCTGTACACACCGCAGGAAGCGAAGCAGATGCAGGCGAAGATCCAAACCATTCTGCAAAAGATTCTTTCCAAAGTAAATGGCAGCACCGATTACGAGCGGGAATTATCTTTGCACGACATCTTGGTTCGCAATGTCCTTTATGACCATGTGGCGGCAAATAACCTGGACGCTTATGCAAATCGCAGCAATACCATTCTCGGCGTTCTTTTCTATAAATCTGCCGTGTGCGAGGGCATTGCCAAGACCGTAAAACTGCTTCTCAATGCTCTGAATATCAAATGCGTTGTGGTAACAGGGAAAGCTAGCAGACCCGATGATCCAGTGCCCGGCGATGTGTCTCATGCATGGAATCTTGTAAAAATTGGCGACCGTCCCTCTTGGCTGGATGTCACATGGGATGTAAATCTCTCCGGAAAGTCCTGCATCCGGCACGATTATTTCAATCTGTCTGATGCACAGATTGCGAGGGATCATGTCGCAGACGGTGTGTTTCCGGCGTGTCCCGCTGCCGATATGGATTATTACACACATACCGGAACGATTCTGCGCCGGAAGGAGGACTTACAACGGCTTCTCTCGGCGGCGGTTCGTTCCGGGCAGAATGGCATCAACTTCCGCAGAGAAACCAATATCGGTATGACAGATCAAGAGATCGTACAAGCCGCCATACAGACGCTGTCTGTGCTGTTCCCGTCAAGGGATAGGATTGGGGTACAGTTTTCCGTCAATCAAAGTCAAAATATCATGGAACTGGGGTGGTAACTGCATGAAGGGAATGGTAGCAGTGATCTGTAAATGCGCAAAGCACAATAAACTGTTCGGGATTCGCTTTGATCAGATAAACAGCCGCACATGGGAATACGCATGGGCGTTTCCGCTGAAAGACGGCGCCGACCGTCGCGAACAGGGCTTTTCCACCACGATGCGGGGAACCTTCGAGGAAGGCGCCAACTATCCCGGTTGCCCGCATTGCGGCGCCAAAGGATTTTTCCTGTGCTCCTGCGGGCATATATCCTGTTGGGATCAGCGCACCATGACCGCACATTGCTACTTCTGCAACCAGGATGTTACGCTCGGTGGAGATGTTACGGAAATCGGCGGGAGCGGGGGAATGTAGTCTTGTTATGTTTCTTTGATATGGATTAAGAAAAAACAAAAGGAAAAGAGGACAGGCAATGGAATCAAGCAACTGGAAAACAAAAATTGTTGTGGGTGATGTGGTGAAGATCCTTCTTTACTATGCTTCCAGAAAAGTCTCCGAGTACATCTATAC
>CABQGZ010001038.1 GCA_902463835.1 uncultured Lachnospiraceae bacterium | reverse complement strand
ATACCAAAGCCGTTGCCCGCGCCGAGACCCTGCAGCAGCCCAGCCGCTTCACCAAGTGGAAGAAAACGCTGGTCCTGCTGACCATGGTCGCCCCCACAGCCATTTGGCTGCTGCTTCTGCGGTACCTGCCCATGGGCGGTATCGTTCTGGCATTCAAGAACTACAAGATCAATCCCCGGAATCCAAGCTTCTGGAGCAATCTGGTCAGCTCCCAGTGGGTTGGCTTCAAGAACTTCGAATTCCTGTTCAAGACGGATGCAGCCTGGGTAGCCATTCGGAATACGCTGCTGTATAACGTGGTCTTCATCATCCTGGGCGCCATCATCCCCGTGGCCTTCGCCATTATGATGAACGAGATCACCAAGAAGTTTGTGGCCAAGGCCTACCAGACTATGATGTTCTTCCCGTACTTCCTGAGCTGGGTCGTGGTCAGCTACTTCCTGAACGCCTTTATCGATGCCCAGTACGGCATGATCCCCACCGCCCAGAAGGCAGCCGGAGATGCGGTCATCTCCTGGTACACCACCACAAAGCCATGGCCCTTCATATTGGTTCTTGCAAACCTATGGAAAAATGTGGGCTATTCCACAGTCCTTTACTTAGCCGCCATCACCGGCATTGATTCCACCCAGTATGAGGCCGCAGCCATTGACGGCGCGACCAAATGGGACCAGGTCCGCTATGTGACCCTGCCCCACCTGCGCACCATGATCTGCATCCTGTTCATTATGAACGTGGGCAAGATATTCGCCGCAGACTTTGGCCTGTTCTACAATGTGCCTATGCAGAACGGCGCTCTGTTCTCCGTGACCCAGGTCATCGATACCTATATCTACCGGGTGCTCGTGACAACAGGCGACATCAGCTTCAGCTCTGCCGCAGGTCTCCTTCAGAATGTGATCGGCTTCGTGTGCATCATGACGGCCAATTCCATCATCAAGAAGCTGGACCCCGACAGCAGCTTGTTCTAAGGAGGCAGACCCATGGCAAAGAATCACAAGAACACACGGCTAAATACCGTCAGTACCGGAACGGAAGCAATCATCCATATCATGATCGGACTGTTCTCCCTGTGCTGCATCATCCCCTTCATCTTCGTTATCATCATCGCCTTCTCTTCCGAGCAGTCCATCCGTGAGATCGGCTACTCCTTCTGGCCTACCCAGTGGAGCACGGCAACCTTTGCCTATGCCTTCGGAAAGCTGCCCCAGATCTGGCGATCCTTCTTCAACAGTGTGTTTATCACCGTAGTAGGTACTCTGGCCAGCACCACCATGTGCGCCCTGTATTCCTACGCACTGTACCGCCCGGATTTCAAGTTCCGCAATTTCTTCACCTTCTTCAGCTTCTTCACCATGATCTTCGGCGGCGGCCTGGTCCCCACCTACGTGATCTCTACCAAGGTGCTGGGCCTGGGTGAGAACTATGCGGCGCTGATTATCCCGCTCCTTGTCAGCCCCTTCAATATCATCATTATGCGTACCTTCTTCCAGAGCTCCGTGCCGATGGACCTCATCGAGGCCGCCACCATCGACGGCAGCGGCGAGTATTCCACCCTCTTCCGGGTGGTCATCCCCATTGCAAAGCCGGGCCTTGCAACGGTGGCCCTGCTGAATGCACTGGCCTACTGGAACGACTGGTATCAGTCCCTGCTGTATATCAAGCAGAACAAGGTCCTGCAGCCCCTGCAGGCACTGCTGATGGAGCTGCAGAACAACGTGGAGTACCTGAACCGTATGGCAGGCTCCATGGGCACCGCAGCCATTCAGGAGGCCGCAAAGGCGCCTACCCAGACCCTGCGTATGGCCCTGGTCGTCATCATCGTGCTGCCCATCGCCTGCGCCTATCCCTTCTTCCAGCGCTACATCGTTGCGGGCCTGACCGTTGGCTCCGTGAAGGGTTAAAAACATT
>CABQGZ010001037.1 GCA_902463835.1 uncultured Lachnospiraceae bacterium | reverse complement strand
GTGATACCGCAACGCCATCACAGCTCCTATAAATCCAATCAACAATCCTGAAACAGCAAGGATGACAATAACGGACGCATCATCACCTGTTTTAGGCGATTTTCCGCATATTACACTAAAATCATCTACATACAATACATCCGCCCCTGGTTCCGCATTCACCTTAAAGTCCACTTGTGTCAGAGATGCAAAGGTGACATCGCCTGCATCCGCGTGATTTTTAACCAGGAGCTTTTCTTTGCCATTGTCCACATAGAGCTTACCTGCTTCCACCGTGAAACGGTATGCACAATCCAGCTTTGTCCATTTATCTGCCTCGGCAACTTTCTGATCGCCATAGCTGTCATTCCACATAGGTGCTCCTGTCTCCTCTCCTGCTGCCCATGGAGTAGCGATCAGGCTAACCCAGACAGTCTTCGAAGGCTTCACCCAAACAGAGAATCGATACCACTCACCCATTCGGATGGTTTCACCGGCCAGGCTCTGAAATGGCATTTCATCCGCGCTTTTTCGTCCGGTTACCTTTAATACATAGTCACCGCTGTGGGCATTGCCATTCTCTACTGTGACCTTGATATTATCCCCCTGTGTGCCGTAGCCATCAAAGTTCCCATTCTCAAATCCTGGATTCTGAAACAGATTCACATTGTAATCACTTTTCTTATCGTCCTCCTCAGACTGACTGGGTTTGTCCCCTGGGTTACCGCCTGGTGTTTCTGTTGTAGAACCGCCCGGTGTTTCTGTTCCCGGCTCACCAGATACCGAATCCGGATTTGGCTTTGCAGTATCATAAACCATGAATTCATCCAAATAAATGATAGTTGCATAATCGGAAGCCGTGAATTTGAAATCAACCTGCGCCAACGATGCAAAAATCTGAGAATCTTCCAAAACACCATGATTTATAGCCTGCGCCACACCATTGCCATAGCTGATCCAAAGTCTGTTCTCTGCATCTGTATAAACTTTAAATGTACCATATAGCTTCGTCCAGGTATCCGCTTCCAGTAGGAATCCCTCAGACTGGATATCGTTCCACATAGGATTTCCATTGTCGTTCACTCCCCAGGGCGTAGCGATCAGATTTGCCCAGGTCGCAGCGGAAGAATAGGCCCATACTGTATATGTATATTCTTTTCCCAATTCGATGCCACTCACACTCTGAAATACCTGGCTTCCCGTTCCTGTACGGTTAAATTTTACGGAATACTTTCCAGCAAATACAGGTTCCCCATCTGAACTGATCACAACGCTGCTCTGATCATCACTGGAATAAACCTGCCAGCCATCTGTAGTACCACTTTCTGCTCCTTGATTCAATGCAAGATTCTTTATTCCGCAGGGGCAAGCCGCATCATAAAGTTCTACATCATCTACATACAACGTATCTAATGTATCCAGCGCATTGATCTCAAAATCCACATGATGCAGATTGCGGTAAGATGAGGGCTTCACCTCTGCCTGTGAAGCAAAATCCTGCGCAAGCACAGGTTCCCCACTGTTACAAACCATATAGAGTTTTCCACCATCCACATACAATCTGTAAGAAGCTTCCACTCTCGTCCATTTACCAGCCTCCAAAAGAATTCCTTCCCCTCTTGCTGTGTTCCAAAGGCTGCCGCCATCATAATGTGCCCACATCGTAGCCTGCAGATTGATCCACATAGGTATTTCAGAATATACGTAGGCTGAATATACATATTCTTTTCCAAATTCAACACCTGCATAGCTTTGCGCAATCGTGCTGGCTGTCGTTCTTCCTGAAAACTTTGCTGCATAGCTGCCTGCGTGAACTTGTTCCTTTGAGGCAACAATCTTCTCCGTTCCATTCTGCGCTCCGCTGACAAAAAAACCGTCTGCGGTTCCACTCTCAAAATCTGCATTGCTCAGCAAATTTTGACGTGCTATAACAG
>CABQGZ010001036.1 GCA_902463835.1 uncultured Lachnospiraceae bacterium | reverse complement strand
CATAACCACCTATCTTCGCTGTTTTATGGTATAAGTTTTCCATTATAAAAATGGAGGATACCTCGCTATAATTTTAAGTGGCAGTTTTATCGCGGCCTGGCAAAAGACACCGTCAATCTGTCCATCGTCTGCCCATAAGTGCGTTCGCGCTCACAGCGAAATACGTTTTGACATTTTCCTTTAAATGCGAGTCAATGTCTGCGGTAGAGTGCTTGTCTGCCAGACAGATGATGTATCTTGTCGCAAAAGCCGGCGGTAATGTCGAAGCCATATCACGTTTGACAACAATGCTATAAATTCACCATCAATATGCAGTCATTACAGCCAAAACGCAGCTTTTAACTCACTAATTTCATCGTATGGGAAGCATTCTGCGTTGCCACCATGCTGTTCCATAAATTCTACCATTTTTCGTGCTAAAGCTATTCCCTGTTGACTATGCAACTCCCCACCATTTACTTTTCTCGTAGCATTTGCCAGGTCTCTTACAACTCGCACCTGATCGTATATCTCCAGCTGCGAAATCAGCTTACCAACGCCAATGCTGTATCTGATTCATTTTCATCGTCTGGGTAGCCGAGCTTGTTATATAGGCTTTGTAATTGCCGCATAATGTTATCCGCGTTCAAATCCATGGGGACATATATGCGAACATTATCATCTGGGAGAATGCCACCGTCAGATACAGTTTTACCAGTAAGAGCTTTTTCGGTTTCCTGCTTTGTTTCATAGGGTACTTTTGCCGCCAGCGATAACTCATTGATATAGAGTACGTTCTCTGGAATCGGATGGATGTCTAACTTGTGATGCATTGTGGTTCACCTCTAAGCGCTATTTAGCTTTATTAAGCGTCAAAAACTAATAATTCACAACAAGTTTTTGTTGCTCACTCTGCGTTTACTCCAACCGAGGCTCTTTGCCCAGGCAAGGGTTTCCACTTTTCCATGATATGGATATGGTGAGTTATCGCCTTCATCTGCTATATTATTTTTACGGGCATCACGATTGATACATCTCAGGAATGCGGCATACCCATGAATATTGCCGACATCATCAAATACAGGTAAGCCATCCTGCGCAATACAGACACGGCGATGCTTGCTGTGAAGCTGCAACTTTGCTTCTTCCCATTCCTCTGCCGTGAGCCGATCCGATTTGATAAGATCCTCTGCATTGTCACTGGCAGTGATTTGCACATGCCAATCGTCGCCGAAGTCATAGTTGTAATAAAGCATATCTGTAAAAGGGTGAACGTGCGGCTGGACGATGGGACTGTCTGAAATGGCACAGCGCGCAACTTCATCACATAGCTCGTTGTTCATAAATTCAGAAAAATGCTTAGGTGTGCCAAGATCAGGCTTTATACCGCTTTTCTGTGGGCGAAGTACTTCACCAATCGGAAGTCTCTCAAGCAAAGAACGCACGGAAGCAGATGTATTAAACCACTGATTCGTATCAAAAGGCAAATTCGCAAATTGATAGGCCTCTTGATAAGTGACTTCTCGGTTGCCATACTTTGTCTTGCATTCTGTCTTAAGCGGTGCTACCGATTTGAGTTTACGATATTCAGCCTCACTGATTTTCTCCATTGGGCCATAAAAGTCATGACCGTTGTCATAATGTGTCCTTTTAACGCGACAATAGTAATACTCGTGCTCTATCCGAAACGCATCATTTTTGCACTGATGCAATCCCTCACCATAGCAAAGCGATTTGTATGGCGCAGTGTATTTGCTTTTGAGCCAGGTTTTAAAGTTACCATCCTCGTAATCATCTGCCCAGAACTCTTCTTCTTTCATCCAGGGAGAACGAAATACCAACCCGATAAGCATCACATATTGTTTGGTTTGCCTGTCAGTCAGCGCCGCAAATTGTTTCTCCGGAAGGACAAAATTGTGCAAATGGCTGTTCTGC
>CABQGZ010001035.1 GCA_902463835.1 uncultured Lachnospiraceae bacterium | reverse complement strand
ACGCACCACAGTTGACAGTCGGGTTCGTATTATGCATATCAAGAAAAATCAGCCACGTCATTTTTCGGGGAAAGATTGCGTTCGATATTCCATGAAGTTTAGCCTGTTGTACCGAAGAATTCTATTGGATTTGCTGGACGTACCATATGAAGCATATATAGCACGTCTAAAGCATGCAGTGCAGGTCATTGATGAATGGTAAAGTAGAGCTGAAGTAGGGAGATATGCGATATACTGTAGCTGAAATCAAGGAAATCGTTTCGGCCTTGGCGGCCCAATATGGGGCAGACCGGGTTTATCTGTTCGGCTCCTACGTCAGAGGGGATGCAGACAAAAACAGCGACATTGCGCTATCTAAAATGTGTATGAAGCTGTAATGAAATAGTATAATCAAGCAAGGCTTTAGCATGAAAAATAGTGTTAGATTTGATAGGAGTGTACATAATGGCCAATGAAGAAAAGAAAATCTGGGGCATCCACACAACGGATGATTCCCTGTTCCTGCACAATGATGTCATTGCTATTGGCTGGCAGGACTTTGGAGATTGCGGCAAACTGGAGCCAAGTCGGGAAGCCTATAAAGCGCACTATATAGACACATATCCAGACAGCAAAAAGGGGGCCATTGCTACCAGTGCCGGGATGCTGTATCGGTTTGCTGTAGAAGTGAAAATCGGTGACTATGTGGTGTTTCCGTCTAAGGCTGACCGAAAAATCAACATTGGTGTCGTTGAGAGCGATTTCATTTATAACCCCGAAGCCGCCCCGTATGTGCAGCAGAGAAAAGTAAAGTGGCTGAAACACTTGCCCCGGACTGCGTTCTCCCAAGGCGCACTGTATGAGGTCGGTTCGGCACTGTCTTTCTTTTTGCTCAAGAACTACGCAGACGAATACATGCAGGCTTTGGATAAAGGCTTCAAGCCTTCGTTAGCCTTGGCAGAACCGGACGAAACCGTGGCAGCTACCGCAGAAGATATTGTTGAAGCCACCAGAGATTTCGTTCTGAAAGAGCTGAGCAAGCAGCTGAAAGGATATGCGCTGGAAGAATTTGTTGCAGAGCTTCTGCGTGCAATGGGATACCGCTGCACCGTATCCCCCCAGGGCGGCGACAGCGGCATAGACATCACCGCATACAAAGACGAACTGCCTCCCCGTATACTTGTCCAGGTAAAAAGCCAGGACAGCGACATTAAGGAATCCACCATTCAGTCCTTGAAAGGGGCTATGCGTGAGGGGGATTACGGTTTATTCGTTACGCTGTCCAACTACACAAAGAATGCCGCAAAATACCTGGAAAGCACGCCGATCATTCGGGGGATCAACGGTACGGAACTTGTGGATTTGATTTTGAAATATTACGGTCAGCTTGGTGAAAAATATCGGAGGATGATTCCGCTGAGGATGGTGTATATCCCTGTCCCTGAGGAAAAACTGTAGCGTTAAAAAGACATAAGTCAAATATTGCAGCCCACCGGTCAATCGACCGGTGGGCTGTACTGTCGTTATTTCCTGATCTGCGTGCTGCATAGGAACGCATGATAGAAAGAACGATTTGTACGCTGATAGTACGTCATCCGCTGGAATGGTAGTATCAAAAAATGCAGGGCTCCAAATCGTGGAGCCCTGCTAAAATCTTATGTTTTCTAAATCTGAAGCCACGTAAGCACAGCTAAAGTATTTCGGCAGATTTATCTCTCCGTTTATTCCTTACCTGGAATTTTGCCATGCCAACGCATAGTCGCTTCCCGAATTTCTTCAGCGATTTCATTCAGCTCCTTCTTGTCCTGATCGTTTACAGGCACCAAGGGCCGCCGCACGCTGCCAATCTCCATTCCCTGCAGATGCAGCAGGTACTTTAATCCGGACAGAAGATGTCCATGCTTCTGAATGATTTTCAGCGTCGTTGTGGTCATG
>CABQGZ010001034.1 GCA_902463835.1 uncultured Lachnospiraceae bacterium | reverse complement strand
GATCCGGGCAGTATCCCGGGCCTTGTTCCTGGCCACAAAGTCCTTCAAATCATCGATTTCCTTCTGCTGGCGCTTGTAGGCGGCCTCCAGCTGGGCTTTCTTCATCTCGTAGACCTCCAGGAACTTATCGTAATCCCCCACATACCGATCCAGCTTCTGGTTTTCCATATGATAGATGATATTTACCACACTGTTCAAAAAAGGCATGTCGTGGGAGATCAGTATAAACGCATTTTCATAGTCCAGAAGATAGCGCTTCAGCCACTCGATATGATTCTCATCCAGGTAGTTGGTGGGCTCGTCAAGAAGCAGGATGTCGGGCTTCTCCAGCAGCAGCTTTGCCAGCAACACCTTTGTTCTCTGGCCTCCGCTCAGCTGTGTCACATCCGTGTCAAGCCCCAGCTCCAGCACACCCAGAGCTCTCGCCACTTCCTCCACCTTAGCGTCTATAATATAGAAGTCATGCTGTTCCAGCAGTTCCTGACATGTTCCGGTCTCCTCCAAAAGGCGCTCCATCTCCTCCGGGGAAGCTTCCCCCATCTGCTCAAACATCCGGTTCATCTCCGCTTCCATATCGAACAGATACGCAAATGCTGACCGCAGCACATCCCCGATGGTCATCCCTGCCTCCAGCACCGTGTGCTGGTCCAGGTATCCTGCCCGCACGTTTTTCGCCCATTCCACCGTGCCCTCATCCGGCATCAGCTTTCCGGTGACGATGCTCATAAAAGTAGATTTCCCCTCGCCGTTGGCCCCGATCAGGCCGATATGTTCTCCCTTTAGCAGACGGAAAGACACATTTTCAAAAATCCCTCTGTCTCCAAACCCATGGGTTAAATTTTTTACATCTAAGATCATTCTGTTGCTCCTTTGTGTATGCGTTTCATTTGAATGGTACAAGTCCTCTTGTACACTTTCTCATTTTACAATAGAATGACTATATTTTCAACAAACATTTAAAGCACTTTCCAGTATCCTGCTTTTTTTGAACCAATCCACTATATATAACCATTTTGTCTTCTGGAATTCAACGTTTTCTTATTCCCAACTTTATTCCCAACTTTATTCCCAACCTGATTGATTCTCCTAAGAAAAATCTCTCCATTGTCTGTGCCGGAGCAAGTGTTCCTCTTGATAGTATGTCTATCCTGTCAGAGAATACTGAAATTCAACAGACTGGAGACTATTTCAATATGATTTTCACTTATATTGTCGTGTCAATCGATCTATTTCCTCCCCAAGCTGATCAAGTACCACTTTCGGCCCCACGATTCTTACTTCTTCGCCCAATGCTATCACCCAGGCAAGAAACTGCCTGCTGACAGCAACTTTCACACTCACAGAAAAATGTTCCTCATCCACCCTCATCATAGTAATATCCTTTCCGAATCGGTCTATCATGACGCCGGCCAGAGTATTGGCACATTCCAAACGAACCAGCTGTTCCTCCCCGCTGAACATACCAAACATTTTCTTCGCATAAGTCGCCATATCAAATTGCCAAAATTGTTCTCTCCCCTTTCTCCGTTCTCGAGATATTTTGATATGAAGCATCTTATCTACCCGAAAATGTTTTATTTTATCCTCTCTGTTGTCAAAAGCAATCAAATAATAATTCTCATCATCCCAGGACAATGCCCACGGGCTCACCTCATACAAAGCACCATTTCGTTTTAAGATCATCTGCTTTTCTACATTCCACTGAAAATATTGAAACGTAATCCTGGAGTTAGAACTGATAGCTGTATGTATCACATCCACATTGTAGTAAATGCTTTCATTCATAGTCTTTACACGTCCTGCCACATAAACCTGACGTTCCAGTAACTTTCCCTCATAAATGCTGGTCAGTCCCTCAATCTTCCTGATTAGCTTCTGCGATTTTCTGGTTGTGATAAACTTTGCCGACTGCACAGAA
>CABQGZ010001033.1 GCA_902463835.1 uncultured Lachnospiraceae bacterium | reverse complement strand
GAAATGAAGAGTACGAGCGAAAGGCTCACGGTAGACATCGCAGAGGCAGAGGCCGAATTGAATGCCTTGGAGGAGAGAGTTGAGGAGAAACCACAACATGGAATTGAAACCAGAAAAGTAAAGGTTATACCGGTAAAGATAGGGTCAGATAAACAAGAGGGCGAAGCGAAACAATCGAAAGGAGAACAGCAGGAAAACGAAAAACAAGTAGTTTCCGTCAAAAGCGTGAAGAAAAATCCAATTTCCCTCTATGTGTTTATCATTTTGTTTGTGGTTGCGTCCGTAGTGTGCGTATGGCAAGCCGACCAGCTTTCCGCCGCTCGCGACGATGTTATGGCTCTTCAAGGTACCGTCTCTTCGGCGGAAGCGAAAATAAAAGTGCAAGAATCAGTAACGGAGAAGAAGAATGAGATTATTGACGACTTGAACGATCGAATTGATAAACTCGAAGGAGAGGTGAATCGACTGCTTGGATACAGGAAGTATCTAACATCTGCTGACTGGGAGGAATTAGAACGGAACTACCAGAAAAACAATTGATGACATTCGTGACATAATCGGAAAGTACAGATGAATCTTTCTCCTCTCGTTGCAAAAAGGGAGAAATCTAATTGATCGGTCAAATAGGAGAAAACAATGGCGAAAAAAAGATATGACCTGCGGCCGGTGCGCACCGTATGCATCTATGCGCGGTACTCCCCCGGCAGCAGACAAACAGATCAATCCATAGAGGGGCAGCTTCGGGTGTGCCAGGAATATGCGGAACAGCACGATTACCGGATTATTCAGACATATGCCGATAAGCACAAGACCGGCACCAACGATGACCGGGAAGCGTTCCGGCAGATGATAAAGGACAGCGAAAAGGGCCTGTTTGATGCCGTCCTCGTGTGGAAAAGCGACCGTTTCGGCCGCAACATGGAGGATATGGTGCTGAATGAAATGCGGATAAAGCGCAATGGTGTGTCGCTGATTTCCTGCACCGAGCCGGTAGCGGATGGGCCATTAGGCGGAATGCAAAAGGCAATGCTGATGGGCATGGCAGAGTTTTATTCCGCAACGAATGCCGAGAATGTACGCCGCGGCCTGCTGGAGAGCGCCCGGAAGTGCCAGATCACCAGTGGGGCAATCCCATTTGGTTACAAGGCCGGTGAGGACAAGCGCTTTTATACCGACCCGATCAACGCAGCGGCCGTTTTAGAGATTTTCCAGCGCTACGATGGCGGAGAATTGCTAATGCACATCATGGACGACTTGAACAAAAAGGGAATCCGGTCCCACAAGGGAAAGCCCCTCACACGCTCGTCCATGTATTCCATCCTGCGTAACGAAAGGTATACCGGGGTATATATCTACGCCGATATCAGAGTAGAGGGCGGAATGCCACAGATCGTACCGAAAGACTTATACGAAAGGGTGCAGATTAAATTGGGAAAGAATAAACACGCACCGGCAAGAGCAAAAGCTGCCGAACCGTTCATCCTTACCACAAAATGCTTCTGCGGCCAATGCGGCGGCCCGATGGCAGGAGAGAGCGGAACAAGCAAGACCGGGGCAAAGCATTATTACTATGGTTGCGTCCATCACAAGAACAGCCGGGATAAAAGCAAAGCCTGCCAGAAGAAGCCGGTAAGGAAAGACTTCTTAGAGCGGCTAGTTATTGACACAACCCTCGATGTAGCGCTGCACAAAGAAAATATCCAGTCAATCGCCGCAGACCTTTGTGCGTGGCAGCAAAGGCAGAAAGATACAGCGATCCTGGACGGGTTAAAATCGCGCAGGAGAGAGTGCGAGAAAGCAATCGGTAATCTTGTCGCCGCACTCGAAGCAGGCGCTGCATCACCCACCATTGCGGCGAGAGTAAGAGATCGAGAGGAAGAACTGGAGAACATCAAGTTTGCCATTGCAGAGCAGGAGCTG
>CABQGZ010001032.1 GCA_902463835.1 uncultured Lachnospiraceae bacterium | reverse complement strand
CAAAGGCGCTGCCGGGGATTTTTGCGCTGGGGTGCTAAAAATCCGGCAAGAGGTGGGTGAAACAATTGACATGAGAAAATCCCGGAACTAAAATGGGCTTAATTATAAGGAGTCAGGACAAGGTAAGGAGGCGCCATGGAGATGGGAGTACAGTGCGAGAAAAAAGTAAAGGCGGATGTGGGATATGAGCAGGAAGAGGCTTTTCGCGAGACGGAGGGAAAAATAGCCGGGCTGGCCGCACTGGCAGTGGGGAAAATCCTGAAAATTGATGGAAAGTCTGATGGCATTTCAAGATTATGAAATTTTGAGTTTTGCAATAAAAAACAGGAACATGCATTGGAATGCGGTTCCTGTTTTTGGGTAAATGGCAGAATGAGTCAGAAAGATCTTACTCATTCTCCGCCACAATATCCTCCAGAACCTTGATCAGATCCTGCATACTGTTAATCTGCACATTCCGTTCCAGAATCATATTTTTCAGATCAATGGATAACGTTTCAAATTTGTCCTGAATCCCAGGAGCGATTGTAGAAGCCATATCATCACCTCCGGTATAGTATGCGAAGAAGCGGAGGAAAATATGTACTTTTTCATTTTCCAGAATATAATTCTAAAAAAAGTGTAAAATATAAAAATGGATATTGACAAAGAATACCAACAGTGCTAAATTAAGGTACATAAGATATTAGCACTCAAAACTACTGAGTGCTAACAAAAAGAAAAACAGTTTTTATAAGGAGGCTATCAATCATGAAATTAGTTCCATTAGCAGACAGAGTTGTATTAAAGCAGTGTGAAGCGGAAGAGACTACCAAGTCCGGCATTATTCTTGCAAGCTCCGCACAGGAGAAGCCGCAGGAAGCAGAAGTAATCGCTGTAGGACCGGGCGGAAACGTGGACGGAAAAGAAGTTACCATGCACGTAAAGGAAGGCGACAAGGTGATCTATTCCAAGTACGCAGGAACCGAAGTGAAGCTGGATGGCAACGAATATATCATTGTAAAGCAGAACGATATTCTGGCAATTGTAGAGTAATCCCTGCAATTCTTATGAACAAGAAGGATCGCTGTATCATAATCAGCAAAACAGAAATAAAAGGAGATAGAGAATCATGGCAAAGGAATTAAAATACGGATCTGACGCAAGAAAAGCATTGGAAGCAGGTGTAGATAAATTAGCTGACACCGTAAGAGTAACCTTAGGACCGAAGGGAAGGAACGTTGTGCTGGATAAGTCCTTCGGCGCTCCCCTCATCACCAACGATGGTGTGACCATCGCAAAGGAGATCGAGTTGGAGGACGCCTTCGAGAACATGGGCGCACAGCTGGTGAAGGAAGTTGCAACCAAGACCAACGATGTGGCAGGCGACGGTACCACAACCGCAACTGTTCTGGCACAGGCAATGATCAAGGAAGGTATGAAGAACCTGGAGGCAGGCGCCAATCCAATCGTACTGAGAAAAGGTATGAAGAAGGCTACCGACAAGGCGGTGGAAGCACTGGCAGCAATGAGCCAGAAGGTAGACGGCAAGAACCACATCGCTAAGGTTGCAGCCATCTCTGCCGGAGATGAAGAGGTAGGAAATCTTGTGGCAGACGCTATGGAGAAGGTTTCCAACGACGGTGTTATCACCATCGAGGAGTCCAAGACCATGCAGACAGAGCTGGACCTGGTGGAAGGTATGCAGTTTGACCGGGGATACATTTCCGCATATATGGCAACCGATATGGATAAGATGGAAGCCGTATTGGATGATCCCTACATTCTGATCACGGACAAGAAGATCAGCAATATTCAGGAGCTGCTGCCCATCTTAGAGCAGATCGTACAGTCCGGAAGAAAGCTGCTGATCATCGCAGAGGACATCGAGGGCGAGGCACTGACCACCCTGATCGTAAATAAGCTGCGCGGAACCTTCAGC
>CABQGZ010001031.1 GCA_902463835.1 uncultured Lachnospiraceae bacterium | reverse complement strand
AAGTTGCACGGAAACGCCAGTAATTCCACATGGTTTCTATCTGGCAACGAGTCTAAGCCCACCGAACCCCGCTGCTACCGGAAAAGCATCAAGGCGTACCTGAAGCAGGCAGCTGTCCGGCAAGTACATCCGCATGCGTTGCGTCACCCGTATGTCAAGCACACGACAAAAATTTTTAGCTTGCGCTTGAAGTTTTTTCAAGCGCAGCCGGTTCCTGATGCTCTGCGAAAAAATCGCGGAGCTTTTCTGCATCTTCGGGAAGAAGGAAGCCATAACCCTTTCCTCCGATCCTGCAATAAAAAGCTATCTTCATGGTCAATACCTCAATCGAAAATATCTTTGATTCGTTACCCGTGGTGGAGAGCTTCTGCCGCAAGGTCTTGATTTGTGTCTTTACGACTTCATCTACATTGTAGGCAGCGTGTTCGTCCCACACATGGCTGTATAGTTGCTTTCGGCTGAAAACCTGTCCGGGGTTGCTGGCAAGGCAGAAAAGCAAATCAAACTCTTTTCGGGTCAAGCGTAAATCCTTTCCGTTCAACAGTACCTGTCTGGCAAGCGGGTCAATAACAAGGTCTTTACCGAAAGCCAGCGTATAGCATATCCCCGGTTGGGGTTTCAGTTCACAATAAAGCTGCATAAGCGCCTGGGCTTGTGCCAGACATTCCTCAAGCGAATATGGTTCTCCGATGTATGCGTGTGCGCCTGCCTGCAACACCTGCAGCCGCTCCACATGACAGGATTGAGAGGACAGGATCAGAATAGGAGTTGTCTTTGATTTCCTAATGGCAGCTAAGAGTTGGTGATCGTCCTCGGCTGAAATCTGTGCATCCAGAATTATTAGGCAGAACTCCTTTTTTACTAAAATGTGCAATGCTTCAGCCATAGAAAAAACACCTATGATTTCTGTATCAGAGGACGATAAGTTGAACTCTATTTTATTTGCCATGTCGGAATTTTTATTGATTACCATTATAGCCTTTTTCAAATATCCATCCCCTTTCTCAAGAAAATGCATGATAGCTTATTTATGAGTTTTTCCGATTGTAACTATCGCATCTGCTTCGTCTGCCAATCCGCCATTTGCGAATGCTCATTGATTCTTGTAATGAATATGATGCTGAAAAACTGATCCCAGTAGTTGAATCTATGCTTTCTGTTTTACATACAGATGTCACAGAGCAAGTCAAATAATAAAGCGCCTGTCTCCTCTTTCTTGGGGACAGGCGCTTTGATGTTTCAGATGTTCGAGTTCGGACGACAAGCGAGCATACGGTCTACAACATCTATGCAGGTAATGTGCTTGCACTTCGGGCAATAAAGAGGAAATTTTATCAACACCGAATCCGCATACACCTTCGTTCTTGTCTTGCCCCTGCAAATCGGACATCTTATCCAATAGGTCTCTTTTGTTTCCTTTTCTGCCATTCGTTCAACTCCGAAAGCAACAATTGCTCTGCGTCTTGCATCTGGCTTGGCATTGCTTTCTGTACAGCGGCAGGATTCGTTGAAACCATTGGTGTCTTCTATTTTGAAAGCCGCATTACTTGCTTTCCGGCAGATGCCACTTCCAGTCCAAAATTTCGGGCATATCTTGGCCGACTTCGTGGATGTAGTTCTTGTGGGCGACCAGTTTGTCGTTCATCTGCTGGATGAGGTAAGCGCCGCGGTTGCCGAGCTGGGGCAGATGCAGCAGGGCGTCCTTGACCAGATGGAAACGATCGATCTCATTCTGCACACGCATATCGAACGGCGTAGTGATGGTGCCCTCCTCCTGGTAGCCGTGGACGGACAGGTTGCGGTTAGTACGCTCGTAGGTCAGCTCATGCACCAGAGTCGGGTAGCCGTGGAAAGCGAAGATGATCGGCTTATCCTTGGTAAACAGCGCATCATAATCGGCATCAGTCAGGCCGTGGGGGTGCTTGG
>CABQGZ010001030.1 GCA_902463835.1 uncultured Lachnospiraceae bacterium | reverse complement strand
TCTTGCAAAGTGGAAGTCACTTTTTCAACTCACCAGTAAATAATAAAGAAGCCTGCTATTTTCCCGTGTAAAAATCAGATATCTGCATATACTTAAGAGCAACACGCCAAAAAAAGTTGGAGGACAACCAATGGAACATATCACAGTGATCAAGCAGGGCACCATCCACGATGCCATACACCAGGAGGCCTATCAGGCAGATCTCCTGATTGCGGACGGAAAGATCAAAAAGATCGCGCCGGTGCTGGAGGGCAAGATCATCAATGACGCCAGAGTGATTGACGCCTCCGGGAAGCACGTATACCCGGGCTTTGTGGAAGCCCACTGCCACCTGGGGCTGGATGGCTATGCCCAGGGCTTCGAGGGCCAGGACTACAACGAGGCCACCGATTCCCTCACCCCGCAGCTGTCTGCCATAGACGGAATCAATCCCCAGGATCCCACCTTTGCCATGGCGGCGAAGGCCGGTGTCACCTGCGTGGCCACCGGTCCTGGCAGCTCCAACGTGCTGGGAGGAACCTTTGCAGCCATCAAGACTGTGGGAAAGCGAATTGACAATATGATAGTCCGAAAGGCTGTTGCCATGAAATGCGCTTTTGGGGAGAATCCCAAGCAATGCTACAAAGACAAGGACAACTATTCCAGAATGACGACAGCCTCCAAGCTGCGGATTATGCTGGAGCGTACCCGGGAGTATCTGGAGAAAAAGGAGCTGGCCGGGGAGGATCTGGCAAAGCGGCCGGCCTATGATCCAAAGCTGGAGGCCATGATCCCAGTGATCCGGGGGGAGCTGCCCCTGAAGGCCCACGCCCACCGGGCGGACGATATTTTTACAGCCATTCGCATTGCGAAAGAATACGGTCTGGGGCTGGCCATCGACCACTGCACGGACGGCGCCCTGATTGCGGAGGAGTTGGCGGCGGAAGGCTTTCCGGTGGCGGTAGGCCCCTCCTTTGGCCATGCAGGGAAATTCGAAGTGAAAAATAAAAGCTTTGCAACTGCCGGAATCCTGGCAAAGGCAGGCTGTACGGTGTCCATTATCACCGACTCGCCAGTGATTCAGCAACAGTATCTTCCCCTGTGCGCAGGTCTCGCGGTAAAGCATGGGATGGATGAATTTGTAGCGCTGCAGGCCATTACCATCAACGCGGCAAAGCACATCGGCGTTGCCGACCGGGTGGGCAGCCTGGAGGAAGGCAAGGATGCGGACATTGTCATTGCTAATGGAGATCCGCTGATCTCGGATACCATCCTGGAAATAGTTTTTGTGGATGGTAATATGGTGGTTCCGGGGACGTTTGCTTAACGCGGAGGGGAATCTTATAATTTAGCGAAAAATTATTGTTGTAGCCCGATGCAAAATAGGGTATAATGGAGTTGGACATTTTTGTCTAAAACTACAGCAAAGGGGTTGGACAACATGCGTATTACAATCACAGGAAAGAACATCGAGATGACACCCGGTCTGAAACAGGCGGTAGAAAGCAAGCTCTCCAAGCTGGAGAAGTACTTTACACCCGAGACAGACGTCAACGTAACCTTAAGCGTGGAAAAGGAACGGCAGAAGATCGAGGTCACCATCCCGGTGAAGGGCAACATCATCCGTTCCGAGCAGGTCAGCAACGACATGTACGTATCCATCGATCTGGTGGAAGAGGTTATTGAGCGTCAGCTGAAAAAATATAAGAACAAGATTGCGGATGCCAAGCAGGGCAGCGCCCATTTTATGCCGGACTTTATCGAGAAGGATAATGGAGACGAGGAAGAGATCGAGATTATCCGTGTGAAGCGCTTTGGCATGAAGCCCATGTATCCGGAAGATGCATGTGTGCAGATGGAGCTTCTGGGTCATAACTTCTTCGTGTTCCAGAATGCGGAGACGGACGAGGTCAATGTGGTCTATAAGCGGCGCGGCAATACCTACGGAT
>CABQGZ010001029.1 GCA_902463835.1 uncultured Lachnospiraceae bacterium | reverse complement strand
TACTTTACCTATGCCGGATTTTAAGGAGGCGCTTTTCATGAAAAGAGTTCTAGCAATTTTGCTTTTGGTTCCGTTTATCATGGTGCTGGCACCGCCCTGCCTTGCTGCGGGAAACGGAGAGGTTACGGTATCCTTAGTAGATATTCCCGCGGAGCTGCAGGAACGTTCCGTGCTGATTACGCTGGGCAGCGGTCCCAACGACACGGACGCTGTCCTTGTAACGCTGAACGGCTTGAATCAGCATAGTCAGACTGTGACGTTGCCGGAGGGCACCTATTACTGCAATGCCGCTATTCAATACGACGCCCTAAACGATTGGCCGCTGCGCGAGGTTGACGACATCACCTTTTTACAGGTCGAGGCCGATGGTCAGTATGCGCTGCAATATGAGTATGCCGGTGAGAGTTGGTTCACAGAGGTGACTGGGCAGACACGCTATTATACGCCACTGCCGCTGTGCCAACCGCCTGCTAATTATCTGCCCGAGGCTGCCCAGATCAGTGCGTACCTGACAGCACCTGCTGGCTTTTCTCAACACTGTATCGTCTACCTGCAGAACCTGTACAGCGGTACAGTATACGCGCCGGATGTATACGAATCCAACCAACTGGCCGCCGTTTGCACGGAGGCTGACAGTGGACTGTATGCGTTTCTATCCGCCCGCGTTGTGGGCGATGCAGCGGAGCGCTACCAGTTCGAGTGTGAGAAAATCGAGTTGAATACCGATGATGACGCGAGCTTTCACCTGACGGTAACGGACATGAGAAATCCAGATGCCGAGTTGTGCACGCTCAGCCGTGACGAGAACGCCACTGTACAGCGTGCGGCGACCTATAATGCACCAGCTGCCGCCGCGCCGTCCGCAACGCCGACACCGGAGCCGATCTCTTCTCAACCTGTACAGCAGAGCAAAAAGTCAGCAAATCTGTTCTGGAATGTGATGGACTTTTTGCCCATCGTTTTTATCGGAGCCGGACTGTTCTGGTTTCGCCAGAAGAACCGCCGGGGCGGCCCGAAGGGGTAACGTGAGCGAAAGCGAACGTTAGCAAGCATTGCATGTGAAATTCACATGCGCCATTTAGGGGACACCCTAAAACCCGTTTTATAGTAATCAGCAAAGATGCAGAATGGAGAATTTTGCTTTGTCCACTACTAATCGAACACGGCCCATTTGCAAGCCAGTATACTTCACAGAAGATGAATGGCTATCTGTAGCAACAAAGATGGCAGAAAGTGATATGCCTAATTTTTCGGCTTTTTGTCGTGAAATGCTGCTTACCGGTAAAGTCAAGCATTATGATTTTTCTGTTATAAAAGAAATCTCTTCTAGCTTGAGTCATATCTCAGGTAACATTAACCAAGTGGCTAAACGCTGCAACACGAATCGATCTGTTACCACCAATGATGTTGAGCAATTGCGACGTGAATATTTTCAGATGAAGTCGCTCTATCAGGAACGATTGGTGAAAGCTCTGCGAAAACTAGTCTAATATGTATGCAGCGAAATATTATGCAAACCCCAATCATGTCTTTCGCAAGTGGGCGTGGCAATCTTCACCTGTCTCTTACATAGAAGGAATCTACTATGGCTATCACCAAAATTCATGCGGTAAAAGTTCGGCTTGGCGATGCAATCAACTACATAGAAAATCCGGACAAAACCGATGGGCAGGAATTGATTTCAGGCTACAATACTGCTCCACAGACTGCAGTGCTTGATTTTTCCGTTACTGCAGCAATGGCACGCAAAGCACGAAATACAAATGCGAAAAAGCAAGGGAATCTTGCCTACCACCTAATTCAATCATTTTCACCGGATGATGCCGTCACGCCGGAGCTGGCCCACAAGTTAGGTCGCAAGCTTGCGATGGAATTTACCGATGGAAAATTCGAGTTTGTTGTTGCTACCCATATCAATAAAGATTCTATA
>CABQGZ010001028.1 GCA_902463835.1 uncultured Lachnospiraceae bacterium | reverse complement strand
GCTGCAATGTGGCGGAATTCCATTCTGACCGGGAGATTCTCGGGTATGCCACCACAGATCAAAGCCTTGCGGGCAATGTATTTATGATCACACATGCCGCCAGTGTCTGGTCCAGGGAAGATGTTGCAGAAGCAGCAAGTGCATATAACGGTAAATCAGTCGACGATCTTACAAATGAAGATTACAGACTTTATGCCAGATGGGCATTTCCAAGCCGGCTCGGGACGAACTGCGGAAAAAAGATCGCGTATACAACATATCCTGCTTGGCCGAATAACTATAATAATCAGGGTACACATGGCACGGATCCAGCCCGCAACAGCGGTTATGCGAATTATACAAAGTCCATATATGGTGATAATGGTTTTGTGGATGGCACTTCCGGCACAGATTTTGGTGATTCCTGTCTGTTGGCGGCTTATACCATGGAAATTACAAAGGCTGCTGCCCAGACAACCGTAAAGGATGGAAAGGCGGAAGAGAAGCAGACCTATTCCATGGACAGCGGTCAGCGTGTGGCGGATTTTGTGTTGAGCAGTGCATCGGTTGTGGGAACGAGAAATATTGACTTTTCCACGGCACCGCAGGTGGTTACGGATGTTTTTATAGAGGATACATTGCCAAAAGGTCTTACTTACTTGGACGGGTCATCCTGGTATGGAGGAATTTACAGCCAGACGGAAGAGGGAAAGCAGGGCGTTATATCAGGCGGAACAAGGATTGAGCCGACAGTGACGGAACATGAGGACGGAACGACTACCTTGCGCTTTCAGTTGGAGAATGTAAGGCTGGATATGAACCGGAAGGTCACGCTGCCCAATATTTTCTATTCCTGCAGGATTGGCGATACCATCGATATGCAGAATGATGTAAAGGACAAGGATAAGCTGGTGAATACGGCGAGGATCTGGTCCAAGGAGGATAAGCTGCGGCCATTTCTGGACGGAAACCGGAATAGGGCAATCAGTGAGATCAATATATCAAAGCTGGCGCTTGGAAATATCAGCAAGCTGGCGGATCAGGTGTATGCAGATATGGGCGGAGATATGGGCTTTACGATGGCGATCGGCAACAGCAGCGCGGAGAGCCGCAGGGTTGTCGCGCTGGATCTTCTGCCATATGACGGATATTATGGATCGTCATTTGGCAGGGGGACGGATTGTATGTCCAGGGTAACAGAGCTGACATTGATCAAAAATACGCCGAATGTGGATTTTGCGAAATTGAAGGTTTATTATACAACGGATGGAAAGGTACGGGATTTTGACAGCACCGCTTATCAGAATGTGGCGGAAGAAACACTTCTCGCTGCCGGTTGGACAAGGCTGACAGGATTTCATGGAACGGAAACGGGACTGCTAAGTTCAGCCCGGGCAGAGCTTCCGGAGGATTTTGAACCAGCGGGCATCCTGGTGCTTGGAGAGCTGGACGGCGGACAGACGCTGGGAATGCATCTGACGATGCATCTGGCGAACGACACGCCGGGAGATCGGGCAGTGAATTGTCTCTACGAGAGCGGAGGGGGAAGCGCCAGTCTGCTGCGTGCAACGGCAAGTACCTCTGTGGTTTCCCGCAGCCTGGAGGGATTGGCCTGGATGGATCGAAATTTTGATGGAATTCAGGATCCTGGTGAGTTGATTCCAGGGGGGATGTTAGACGGCGTGAAGGTGACACTGCTGAAGCTGAAGGATGGCTGTAATGATCCGACAAAGGAAGCAAATTATGAAGCGTATCATTACCAGGGCGATAAAACAAAAGCAGAGGTCGTGATTCGAACAGGAGAAACGGTCAGCGTTCGGGCAGCAGATGGAACAGCTGCAGAAGCTTATATAGATGCACAGGGCAATAAGCTGCTTGGGCACTACAGATTCACAGATTTGCCGCCCGGCATCTATGCGGTAAGACTGGAGGATGGTGAGGGGGCAGCGGGAAC
>CABQGZ010001027.1 GCA_902463835.1 uncultured Lachnospiraceae bacterium | reverse complement strand
GCTGCAATGTGGCGGAATTCCATTCTGACCGGGAGATTCTCGGGTATGCCACCACTGATCAAAGCCTTGCGGGCAATGTATTTATGATCACACATGCTGCCAGTGTCTGGTCCAGGGAGGATGTTGCGAATGAGGCAAGTGCCTATACAGGGAAAGCGGTCGACGCTCTGACGAATGAGGATTATAGGCTCTATGCCAGGAATGCGTTTCCAAGCCGACTCGGAACAAACAGCGGAACAAAGATCGCGTATGCTAAATATCCCGCCTGGCCGAAGAACTATAATAATCAGGGAATACAGGGGACAGATACGGCTCGCAACAACGGCTATATGAATTATAAAAAGTCCGTATATGATGATAATGGTTTTGTGGATGGCACTTCCGGCACAGATTTTGGTGATTCCTGTCTGCTGGCAGCTTATACCATGGAGATCACAAAAGCTGTTGCTCAGACAACCGTAAAGGATGGAAGGACAGAAGAGAAGCAGACCTATTCCATGGACGGCGGCCAGCGTGTGGCAGATTTTGTGTTGCGAAGCGCATCGCTTGTGGGAACGAGAAACATTGGCTTTTCCACGGCGCCGCAGGCGGTTACGGATGTTTTTATAGAGGACACTTTGCCAAAAGGGCTTACTTATCTGGAAGAATCGTCCTGGTATGGAGGAATTTACCATCAGACGGACGAGGGAAAACAGGGCGTAATATCAGGCGGAACAAGGATAGAGCCAACAGTGACCCGAAATGCAGATGGAACTACTACTCTGCTCTTTCGACTGGAGAATGTAAGGCTGGATATGAACCGGAAGGTTATGCTGCCCAACATTTTCTATTCCTGTAAGATTGGCGATACCGTGGATATGCAAAATGATGTAAAGGACAAGGATAAGCTGGTAAACACGGCGAAAATCTGGTCTAACGAGGATAAGCTGCGGCCATTTCTGGATGGAAACCGGAACAGGACAGTCCATGAGATCAATATATCGAAGCTGGCGCTTGGAAATATCAGCAAGCTGGCGGATCAGGTGTATGCGGAGATAGGCGGAGATATGGGCTTTACCATGGCAGTCGGCAACAGCGGTGCGGAGAGCCGCAGGATTGTTGCGCTGGATCTGCTGCCATATGCTGGATATCGAGGGTCAATATTTGGCAGGGGTTTGGAGTGTAAGTCCAGGGTAACAGAGCTGACGTTGATCAAAAATACGCCAGGCGTGAATTTCACGAAACTGCAGGTCTATTATACCACGAAGGTGAGTGTGCAAAATAATGACAGCACAGCTTATCAGAATGTAAACGAAGAGGAACTTCTGGCTGACGGCTGGATAAAGCTGACAGGATTCCACGAGACGGGAACGGGGCTTTCGGGTTCGATCCAGGCAGAGCTTCCGGAGAATTTTGAACCAATGGGAATCCTGGTGCTTGGTGAGTTGAACGGTGGGCAGACTTTGGGAATGCACCTGACAATGCATTTGATGAATGATATGCCGGGAGATCACGCAGTAAACAGCTTTTACGAGAGCGGAGGCGGAAGTGGCAGCCTGTTGCGTGCGGCGGCAAGTACCTCCGTGGTTTCCCGCAGCCTGGAGGGACAGGCCTGGATGGATCGGAATTTTGATGGAATCCAGGATCCGGGGGAATTGATTCCGGAGGGGATGTTAGACGGCGTGAAGGTGACGCTACTGAAGCTGAAGGATGGCTGCGGCGATCCAACGAAGGAAGCGAATTATGCAGTATATCATTACCAGGGCGATCAAACAAAAGCAGAGGTTGTGATTCGGACAGGAGAAGCGGTCAGCGTCCGGGCAGCAGATGGAACAGCTGCAAAGGCTTATACAGATGCTGAGGGCAATAAGATGCTGGGACGCTACAAATTCACAGATCTGCCGCCCGGCATCTATGCGGTAAGACTGGAGGATGGTGAGGGGGCAGCGGGAAC
>CABQGZ010001026.1 GCA_902463835.1 uncultured Lachnospiraceae bacterium | reverse complement strand
CTCTTGGGCCATGCCGATATCCGGACGACTTTGCAGACGTATATCCACTCGTCGCTGGCCCACAAAAGGCAGGTGGTTCAGAGTATATGTTTCTTGCCCGTTGAAGGTGCTGGCGGTGTTTTAGTTCCGTCAAAAAATCCCGTCAGAAATATTGAAAAATGCTGTGCTGCCAGGGAAGTGAGCGTATGTTTCGTGAATTACAACTGATTTACGAAAAGTGCATTCGTGTTACGTGACCGCAGACAGAGATGTCTGCGGTTTTGCTATGCGTTCTTTTTCGCAATAGATGTACCTGTTTTCCTTGTAAATGAGCAAAGACGCAGTGATGGAATCATCGCTGCGTCTTGTTATCAATATGGTAGCATATTATTGGAGTCCAGAGAACAACTCCCCCTCAATCATCAGAACATCATCCAGTGGGATAATCATGCCATCCCGCATGGTGATCATCCTCTCATAATCGTCCACTTTTTCGACGACACCGGTAACGGTCAAATATGCGCCGCCAGACTTCCGCTCATCGGGCTTGAAATAGGTAATCCTAACCTCCGGGGACTCCTTGAGGGAATTTATGAGAAGCAGATACCGCATATTCAGTGCCTTCAGGGCTTCCTCGTCCAATTCGATTCTCTCGTCGGTCAGTCGTCCGGTTTCCCTGATGGCAAAATCGTAGCCGGTGAGGGCGGCAAAGGGTGAGAACTGTGCCGCACGATCTGACATTGGCATCTGTGGGCGGGTTTTGGATACGTGGTGTGGAAGACTCATGATCTCATCGTACTTGCTATTTGTGTACATCCTACGTCCTCCTATATTAACGTTCTATGCCTTATGCCCGCCGATCTGTGCATTACGGTCTTTGGCAGTCGCGCCTTCTTCAAAGTTCATTCCCTTGAGGATGGCATTCTTCCCGTATTTCTTCTTAATGGCAAGCGTGGCGGCTTGTATCTTCCGTTCGCGCTCCAGAGCAGCGTCCTCGGCTTTTTTCTTTTCCTCTTCGGCGGCGTAGTCGGCGAAGAGGTCGAGCTGGACAGTCCCGTCGTCCTTCTTCGGCGCATCGGCTTCCGGCAGGACGTGGTTGGCCACGACGTACATACGGCGTATAAGCAGGCTCTTGTCCACGATCCGGTCATACAGCTCTGTCACAGCACACATTATTTTGCGGGTCGAAGATGTGTGACCGTCGAGGTTGATCGTTCCATGCGCCTGCTTCGGAATTTGCCGCCCATAGCGGTCTGTCTCAATGGTGCCATGGTACTTTGCTCTCCGTGACGGGTCAGTCAGATTATCGATGTCATAGCCTACCGTGAGGACGATCTGGTCGGTGACAAGCCCCTTGTCCACCAAGTCCAGCACAAGTGAGTCTGTCATTTCTCGGACAACGAGCTTTGCTTTATCGGCCTCATAGGGACAATGCAGTACCTGGCCGGAGCTGATGCTGTTTGTGCTGGGCCGATACGCCTTGATTGCCGCGATGGTCGTCGGCTCCCAGCCCCACGCATGGTCGATCAGCAGCTCGGCGTTCTTCCCGAACAGCTTATAGAGCAAGTCCTCATTCCGTTCTGAGCAGAGGGCAACATCGCCCATGGTAAACATTCCATGCGCCTCAAGCTTTTTCGCATATCCGCGCCCCACACGCCAGAAGTCCGTAAGGGGCCGGTGCGCCCACAGTTCGCGCCGGAATTTCATTTCATCCAGTTCCGCAATGCGGACGCCGTTCTTATCGGCGGGGATATGCTTCGCCACGATGTCCATCGCCACTTTGCAGAGAAACAGGTTCGTACCGATCCCCGCCGTTGCCGTGATGCCGGTAGCCGCAAGCACATCAAGGATGATCTTCATGGCCAAATCATGGGGCGTCAGCTTGTAGGTATCCAAATAGTCCGTCACATCCATAAACACCTCGTCGACGGAGTAGACCACGATGTCCTCTGGTGC
>CABQGZ010001025.1 GCA_902463835.1 uncultured Lachnospiraceae bacterium | reverse complement strand
CCAGAATAAGATATCTTCATGCGAAAAGACGCATATACATCTGATTTGACTCTCAATGTAACTGTTACTGTATCTCCGATATTGACAGAGGATGAGGATACACTGAGCGAGGAGCTTCCTCCCGCCGCTCTCGTCTCTATCCCAGGATAAATCGTCAGTGTCAAGAATAACAGTATCAGTATGGCGATCCTTCTTCTTATTGTCTTCATGAGTACCTCCCTATTTGATCAACTCATATCCCAGGATATGACGCTTTATCTTCACATAATCTGTCAACCCGATCTGACCATCTCCGTCTACATCTGCCAGATTATACTTTTCTCCACTTAAAATCTCAAATCCCAATATATGGCGTTTCACAGCCACTAAATCCGGCAACGAAATCTGCCCATCCCCATTCACATCCCCCTTGCTCACACTGGGTTTCTCCGGCTCCCGCCTTACGATATTCAGCGTGTAGGTACGCACGCTTCCATCCTGCGCCTTGCACTGAATCTTCACCGCATTGCTTCCGTGATTCAGCTTCACCGTTCCCGTCCCACTGATGGTCGACGAGGACACAACCGGCGTTCCGCTGATCGTCACAGAGGAGGTCTTCTCCTCCACGATAAGCGAATACTCTGTTGTGGCGGAGTTGAAAGCCGGGGTCAGCTGATAGCCATTTACCGTCAAGGTCTTAATCCAGTTGTTGGGGTTGCCGCCGCTTGGCAACGGACAGGCCGCAGAGGGCATATTACTGTACACCGGAATTCGGAATACAAACGCCTGGTTCTTGTTGGCATAGGAATTCCCCATGGTTTTGCTCTCACTGATGGCAGCCTGGACATTAGCCATGTACTGGTGCCTGTACAAGCCACTGTAGGAATTCACCACATTGAACTTCTGAAAATAAAGTGTATTTTGTCCCAGATTGATGTATTTATCCGCCAGATGAGAGGCGCCTCCGGTTATGGACAAATACACGCTGGTCCATCCGTTGTTCCGGGCAGTGGTCAGACCTCTCTGATACAGTACCGAAGTCGGTGTGCCGTATGCTCCGATGTTAAAATAGTTGTAGAACCCCTCGTATCCGACATACTTTCCGCTGATCAGGGGACTTGTCCCGTTAATCCCCTGTTCCTGCCGACACCTGGTCGCCAGGTGCGCGGGATTGACGTTGGCGCCCTTCCCCGCTTCCATAAAAGTGGAAGCATAGGTGCGGCTCGCGTCATCCCGCAGTGCTCCTGACATAAAGGTTCCCGCAAGGACATTCCGCACATCCGCTTCATTCTGATACTCTGCGTACTTTAAGGTTTCAAACTGATAGATGTTTGTCTCATTAAAAAAGTTTCTGGGATCCATACAGTAGGCGATCATAGCTGGCGAAGCTCCAACCCAGCTGCTTCCGTCCAGAATCGTCCAGCTGTTGGTAGACCAGTTGTATGCGCCGGAGGCAGTGGACTTCTGAGCGTCATTAGCGGAGGTAGGCACCATGTTGATTCCCAGCACACTCTCCTTCTCAATCACCGTGTTCCAGTCCAGCCCTGTCACAACCGGCTCAAAGATCCAGTCCGGATGCTTGTCATGCAGAGCACTGAGCGCCGTGGCATAGCTCTCCGGAAACCCCTTGGCAATCAGAGAATTCGCATAGGAATCATCAATCTCTATGGTCTGCACATTGCCGATGTAATCTTTGGAGACGTATCCAGCCCCGGAACCATAGTTGATCTTATACCAGCCGTTCTCCTCCCCGATGATGGTAACCTGTTCTCCCTTCTTAAGAGAGCCGATCACCTCATGCCCGGTTCCAGGCCCTTTTCTCACATTGAGATTGTTGCTGCTGGTATTTACCGTTCCCGTTGTCACGGTGGCTGCATTGGTGATTGTGACAGCACAATAAACACTCAGCCCCAAGATCAGGCTAAGCAGTAATATTCCGATATAAAATTTTGCTTTT
>CABQGZ010001024.1 GCA_902463835.1 uncultured Lachnospiraceae bacterium | reverse complement strand
GTATAGTATTACTAAAGAAATAGTAATGCACAAAAAATAGTACTACATTTCAAATAACATCAGGAAAATGAAAAAAGGAGTGATGGCATGGTATTTAACACAGGTGCAGCCCTTCTGGACGCGATTGTTCTTGCGGTAGTCAGCAAGGAAGAGGACGGCACATACGGTTATAAGATCACCCAGGATGTACGAAAGGCCATAGAGGTCTCGGAATCCACGCTGTACCCCGTGCTGCGGAGGCTGCAGAAGGATGACTGCCTGGAGGTTTATGACGTAGAGTGCGGCGGAAGAAACCGCAGATATTATAAGCTCACGGAAAAAGGCGGCGTGCAATTGAATTTATACAAAACAGAATGGGAAAATTATTCGTCCAAGATATCATTGCTGTTTTCGGGAGAGGAGATTATATGAGCAGAAGAGAATTTATGGAACAGCTGGAAGAGCTGCTAAGGGATATTCCCCAGGAGGAAAGGATCGAAGCCTTGGCTTATTACAACGGCTATTTTGAAGATGCCGGAGTGGAAAACGAAGCGAATATCATGAAGGAATTGGAATCTCCGGAGAAGGTTGCGAAGATCATCAAGGCGGATATTGGGATAGAAGAAGAGAAGGAGTATACGGAATCCGGATATGAAGATACCCGTTTCCATGAACAGGAGGAAGTGGGGCGGCACGTTAGAGAAGAGGAGACAGGGCATACACAGAGTACTGCCAGGAAGAAGGAAGATAATACAGGAAAAATAGTCTTGTTGGTACTTCTGGCCGTGTTTACCAGTCCCATATGGGGTGGTCTTCTGGCAGCCGTGGCCGGTGTACTTTTGGGTGTGCTTGCAACTGTGTTCGGACTGCTGCTGGCGGCGGCTATGGTTGTGCTGGTATTCTATGTGGCGGGTATCGTTTTGTCCGGAGTCGGAATCAGTATGTTTGCTGCGGGAGCTTTTGCATCAGGGTTTGGACTGGTGGGAGCGGGACTGTTGATACTGGCGTTTGCGATTCTGGGCACCGTTGGCTGCGTGTGGCTGTTTGGCAGATTCCTGCCCTGGCTGGTAAAGGGGACGATTGCTCTGTGCAGCCGTCCATTTCAGAGAAAGGAGAGAGCGGTATGAAACGATTTACAAAAGTTTGTTTGATCATATGTGCGGTGTTGGTGATAGTCGGCGGCATTTTATTTGCAATAGGTGCTGCATCTGGCTTTGGTTATCAGCAGTTTCGAAGGATGGCCCGGGATGGCGTTTTTTCCTTTGGCCCGGAGGATTTATGGGAAGAAGGGGAAGGGGACGGTTTGATTCAGAATATTGATGATTTGGAGGAGTTGGAAGATTTGAAGCAGAGTATTCGTGAAGGGAAAGACGGCTGGAATTATGACAGCAAGCAGTGGGACGCAACAGAGGTACAGGATCTGAAGGTTGATTTTGATTTTGGAACGGTGATTCTGGAACCCTCCCAGAGCGGGCAGTTGGAAGTGGAGGCAGGATACAAGAGCGCCTGGAAGAAGTACAATCGGAATATCACCTGGAATCTGGAGGATGGCGAACTGAAGATTCGGGATACGGTGGATAAAAAGATTTTCCGTCTTTTTTCCATCCACACGGGAGATGCCATTCTGACAATCCGGATACCGGAGGGCAAAGTATTCGATGAGGTAAAGCTGGAGATTGGAGCGGCTCAGGTATCTATGAAAACCCAGGTGAATGCACATAAGCTGGATTTAGACCTGGGGGCCGGAGAGGTGCGCGATGATGGAAGCGGGACACTGATGTTTCGGGCGGACGAGGTTTCCCTGGATATCGGAGCGGGTCATATGGATGTTGCCGGAGTGGAGGCAGAGAAGCTGGATGTGGAAAATGGAACAGGCCAGATAGAGCTTAGAAATGTCACAGCCAGGGAAGTGGATGTGGAGTGTGGTGTGGGCCAGATCACAATGGGCATGACAGGGG
>CABQGZ010001023.1 GCA_902463835.1 uncultured Lachnospiraceae bacterium | reverse complement strand
AATCATCCGTCCCTGCGGGAGCTGCCCTTTTTCCTGGAGACGCCCAATGAGCTGGAGGGCTATGGGGCGGAGATCGCGCTGCTGCGGGAACGCTACAAAGAGGTATAAGAATGTATCGGATTTTTATCGTGGAGGATGACGAGGCCATTGCGGCTGTGTTAGAGCGGCAGATGGGCGCCTGGGGGATGGAGGTGCAGTGTGCCCGGGATTTTCAGAATGTGCTGCGGGAATTTATGGAGTTTGCGCCGCAGCTGGTGCTGCTTGACATTTCGCTGCCCTTTTTTAACGGCTATCACTGGTGCAGCCAGATGCGAAGGATCCCCAAGGTGCCTATCGTATTCCTGTCCTCGGCTTCCGACAATATGAACATTGTGATGGCTATGAACATGGGCGGAGATGACTTTATCGCGAAGCCCTTTGATTTCAATGTGCTCATGGCCAAGGTGCAGGCGATTTTGCGCAGAACCTATGATTTCGGAAATGACGGGGGACTGCTGTCTCACCGTGAGGCTTTTCTAAATACGGCCGACGCCAGTCTGACCTACCGTGGGCAGAAGATTGATCTGACGAAAAATGAGTATCGGATCCTGCTGACCCTGATGGAGCAGAAGGGGAAGGTGGTGAGCCGGGAGACCCTGATGCAGCGTCTCTGGGAGACGGACAGCTTTGTGGATGAGAATACGTTGACGGTGAATGTGACTAGGCTTCGGAAAAAGCTGGACGGGGCAGGCCTGGCGGACTTTATCACCACGAAAAAAGGGATGGGATATCTGGTGCAGTGAGAAAAGCAGAGAGAAAATGAATCTGTGTGCCAGAAGGTTTGCGGTATTTGGAGACAGGGGGGATTAAGGTTTGTATCGTATGTTTTTTCGTTATTTAAGAATGCATCGCAAGGGTATTCTGACGGGTCTGTTGTTTGCAGTGATCTATCTTGTGGTGTTCCTGCTCTATGATCTGCCGGCAGCGGCGGTGGCCTATGGAACGGCGATCTGCGGATTTATTGGGTTGTTGGTATTGACGGTGGATTATCTGCGCTTTTACAAAAAATATCAGAGTCTCTGCTGTCTGAAAAAGGAAGTGGGAATCTCGCTGGAGCGGCTGCCAAAGACAGATCATGACCTGGAACTCTTATATCAGGAGCTGCTTCAGATTCTATATCAGGAAAAGCAGCAGAACATCGCGGAGAGCAGCAGACGCTACCAGGAGCTGACGGAGTATTATACCATCTGGGCGCATCAGATCAAGACGCCCATCGCAGCCATGGATCTGCTTCTGCAGGGGGAGGATACGCAGGAAAACAAGGAGCTTTCCCAGGAATTGAAGCGCATCCGCCAATATGTGGAGATGGTGCTGGTGGTATTGCGCCTGGATTCGGATTCCACCGACTATGTGATACAGGAGTACGATCTGGATGATATGATACGTCAGGCCCTGCGGAAGTACGCCAGTCAGTTTATTCATAAAAGGCTGCAGCTGAAATATGAACCGCTTCATACAAGTGTGCTGACCGATGAGAAATGGCTCCTGTTTGTGATTGAGCAGGTACTGTCCAACGCGCTGAAATACACCAGAACCGGATCGGTGGAAATCTTTCTGGAGGAGCCAAAGACGCTTTGTATCCGTGATACGGGCATCGGGATCGCACCGGAGGATCTGCCCCGGATATTTGAAAAGGGTTATACCGGCTACAACGGCAGAAGCGATAAGAAAGCCAGCGGCATCGGTCTGTACCTGTGCAGACGGATCTGCAAAAAGCTTGGTCATACGATGCGGGCGGACTCTGTCGTTGGGGAAGGAACGATCATACGAATTGGTCTGAATCGCCGGGAAATGCAGCATGAATGACAGGGGGCAGATTTATGACATTTTTGTAAGGTTATACAGGGAAATGTAAGTCAGAACAATGGATTTACATTTCCCTTTTTGGTATCATGTTCAGG
>CABQGZ010001022.1 GCA_902463835.1 uncultured Lachnospiraceae bacterium | reverse complement strand
AGTCCAGAGTCTCATCCGCGGAGGCGCGGTCTGTTACACCCCACCACTCTTCCAGTGAATCGATCTCCATCTGGCGACTTGTGTCATTGGCGGCCAATCCGGCAAAGCGATTGTAATCCCAGCCGTTCAGCTCTGTGAGAATCGCGTAAGAGGCATTGAACCAGCGCACGGTGTCTGTGATTTCCACCGTAGTGGCATCCTCCTCCGCCACGGAATTCTCCTTGAGGGTGGAACAGGACACTAAGAAGGATGCTTTGTCTGCCTCAGTCAGCTTGTCTGCCAGGTAAGCAATCGCATAGTAGGCGGCCTCCGTCTCTCCATAGACCAGGTAGGCTTCCACATTCTCACCCTTCTTGCCAATCTTGCCGATTCCTGCGGTCATCCCGGTCATTCCCGGAATCTTCGGCTTTTCGGCCTCCTTCATACCGGAAACACCGTAGCTCTCATCCATCATGGCTTTCATGTCATCCACCCCAGTGACGGAGTACATCCCGTTCTTCGGGATCCGGAACATTAAAAAGCATTTGCTCCCCGTTGCATTTCCAGCTGCCAGAAAGGATTCCGCACCCAGATCCTCCGTCTTCCACTTGGCATTCAGGTATAGGGAAGCTCCTCCGTCCGGAGTTGAGAACTCCGCCATCTTCGCCAGAATATCTTCTCTTGAATCCGACTTGGATCCACAGCCTGCGAGGGCTGACATTACCATTACCAGCAGCAGACAGCACGCCACTGCTATTTTGTTTTTTCTCTTTACGTACATTTTCTTCCTCCTATAATAAGCGGATGCTTTTCTCCGCAATCTCAATCTTTCGTTCCTTGTACAGGTGGCCCACAGCCCGCTTGAAGGCTCCCTTGCTCATCTTCATCTCACGCATGATAATCTCCGGGGATGCCTTATCGTTAAAGGGCAGCACACCGGCATACTCCTCCAGAACCTCAAGCACTCTCTGGGCGTCCGCGTCAATCTGAACATGAGCCTTCTCCCGAAGCGTCAGATCCAGCTTACCGTCCGGCTTCACATCCGTTACCCGGGCCTCGATAATATCTCCGATCCGCAGAAAGCTGTGATCCTCATGAGCGGGCACCCTGGCAGAATACTTGTCATCCACCGCCACAAATGCACCAAAGTTATTACTGAACTCGTACACTCTTCCCTGTACCTTATCCCCTGTCTGATAGGGGGAGTCCGTGGCCAGCATCCCATATATTTCCTTCATACTGGCGCAAAGGCGGCTGCTCTTGTCAATGTAAAGGCGCACCAGCACCTCATCCTCCTCATATATTTTTCCCATCTGCTCTTTATATGGAAGAAACAGATCCTTCTCCAGCCCCCAGTCCAGGAATGCGCCGATCTTCTGAACCGATACCACCCTAAGCACCGCCAGCTGATTCATCATAAGTTTGGGCGTCTCCATGGTAGAGATGACACGATCCTTGGAATCCTTATACACAAACACTTCCAGTTCATCACCGAGCTTTGTCTCCTTCGGCACCTGTTTTCTTGGCAGCAGCACACGGTTCTCATCTCCCTGCTGCTTCGCAAGATACACGCCGAACTCCACCTGTTTTACCACAATAAGCTTCTGCTTTTCTCCTAATTTAATCATCTTTTCTCTCCAACTCTACGATTGTAAAAGGCTTCCCGTCGTTGTCCCTTAAAGCCACCACAACCTGATTCTCTGTCACCGCCACGGAAGGATAGATGATATCTCCGTAAACGGCTGATTTCTTATATTCTGCGCGCATCCTTTTGATCTGAAACCCCGGAGGCAGATACTCCTGCGCCATGAGGATATATTTTCCATTGTTCACATGCTGATTCGTATCGAGATGGAACTTGTGCACCGCAAAGGGCGGCTGCTCCTCCATCCCCTCCGGCAATGCCATCTTGCGGGAGGCCACATGCATGGGGAGGGCGGGCTCAAGCACATAAGCCTCCTT
>CABQGZ010001021.1 GCA_902463835.1 uncultured Lachnospiraceae bacterium | reverse complement strand
GGTCTGACACTCACGAACAGCATCCGTATACCGAGAGAACAGTTCTTTCTGTTCATCCGTCATGGTTGCCTGAAGCTTTTCTTCATTTCGGGTAATCAGGTGAAGCACTTCCTTGTATTCCTTGCAGGCGTTTGTGTCGTATTCGGTCGGTTCAATGTTGCCATACCAAAATTCTTCAAGAAGTCTCATACGGCATCCTCCCCATAGATTAGCTCTTGGAGGATGATTTCCTCTGCACGATTGCGGATGCTGTTCATGGCTCCGCCCCATGCTATCTGGTCCTGCGATTTCAGCTGCTCATTGATACCATCTTTCTCTGCCAGCTGTGTTACGAGCAGATGGAGTTTGTTTCGTGCCTGAGTGTCAATATCAGCCAGATAGCTGTGCAATTTTCCGCTGAGAACAAGGTCGGAATAGAGCACGGGACGATGCTCTTTCAGATATTGCTGGTGCTTTCTGCCCCACATACCGATGGGGGCTGTATCCGGTTCATTCAGCATTAAGCAGGGAATGTAGTAGTCTCCTTGGAGTTCATACCAAAGACCGTTGCACTTATCGAAGATGTATTTTTCCATTATACTGTCCTCTGTGTGTGAATTTGATTTTGAGGTGATGACGAGAACAGCAACCAAGTTCCTTTCCCTACTGTTGTCCTGCGTTGCCCTGGGCAGCAATACGTAAGGCACACATAAGGAGCAAAAACTGTTTTTCGTGCGCTATGCACGAGGTTGAAAATTAGAATCTAGTGTGCAGAAAAACCGCATTATTAAGCCAAAAATCAGGCGGAAAGCGAAGAAATCACCGGATGTTTGGCAAGGGGCAGTACCAAGCTCTTGAAGTTCAGCAAGCGCTGATTTTACCGTATTACGGCTTTTACGGCTCTGCTTCGGCAGAGCCGTTTTTGTTTAACAGAAGTTTCCCAGCGAACTGGGGAGCACGACTGCGCATATCCGGCGGTTGAGATTCCTTCATCTCCCTCTTGACAAAAACTGCAAAAGAGACTATTATACTAAGCAGACAGACAATGGAGCCTGGGGTGTGTTTACCCTAGGCTTTTTTCTTTGGAATGTCTTGGGAAATGCATCGCTGCGGGCCGATAGAGGGGGTCCGCAGCGGAAAATTGGGATGCGGGCTGCGGCAGAATGGTGTCTGCCGGGCCGCAAAGAGGAAAAGGAGAAGGTATCATGAACGAGAATGTTGACGGTATGATGATTCGTCTGGTCGGCCTTGCACTGGCTGTCCTGTTGATGGCTGGCATGACCATCTACACGGGCCTTTTCAAAAAGACATCCGGCATGGATGCCCGCGCCACTGTCATCAGTGTGCAGGACGGCCATGTGGCCGCAGAGGATGTTCAGTGGAACGCCTGAGATAAACTTTTCTTCAAACACAACACAGCGCCCCGGAGCAGTCTGCTCCGGGGCGCTGTGTTCGTTTAAGCGTTTATCGCTTCTGCTGCTTCAGGCGGGTCATGAAGTCGTCAGCCTCGATGGCCTCAGGGGTGAAGCTGTTGTTGTTCCACCAGCTGGCGAGGGCGGCGGCAACGGTCAGGCCGCTGGAAATGAGCTGTTCCAGCTGGGCGCTCTCGATGGGCAGCATGGGCTTGCCCACGGCGCTGAGCACCTGATTGGTCAGGGCCAGCGCCAGCGCAGCGGTGCGGGCCAGAGTGGATGCGGAAATTTTGTGATGGGTCATAGTCAGTACCTCTCTTTCTGTTTCAGGATATGTGTTTGGTGTGGTTCAGGTCTCCTGCAGCACAACGGTACCCGAGAAGATGAGGGTGGTGTTATCACCATAGTAGGCGCTGCCGTGTGCGATGTCGATGCAGTCGTTTGCGGCGACCCAGGAGGAATCGACAGAGGGCGGATAGAAGTTGTTGGCGGCGGCGAAATAGAGCTGGTATTCGACGCCCTTTTCCAATACGATGTTTCCCATGTCCAGCA
>CABQGZ010001020.1 GCA_902463835.1 uncultured Lachnospiraceae bacterium | reverse complement strand
AAGTATGACGAGTGGAGGTCATATCACATCCTCTCCTGCCACAATTACAGGACTGACCCCAGGAAAGACATATATTTTCTATATTCAGAATTATGTAAGCTCAACTGATACAGCCAATAGTACCGCTGTTACCGCTGTAACCAAAGATGCTATTGGTTATTTTGCGTGGACAAATGATGACACCACCAACATTAAGCCTGGACAGCCAATTAAAAATCTGACTGCCGCAGCATGGCGAAACTTGATTGCCAAAGTGGCTGCTTGCGGAGGGAACACTGCATCAATTCCAAGTGCATCTTCCGGAACAGCAATTACAGCGAACCACTTCAATCAGATGCGTGATGCAATTTCTGGACTTACCGGTGCAGGATCAGTAGCGTCAAGCGTTATCTCTGGAACATCGAAAATTTTAGCTTCCCAATTTGCCAATTCATCAACAGCCTTGAAGGAAGCAATCAATCGCGCTATCTCTGCTAAGAACAATGAATAGGAGGTCGTTGTACTTATGACTCTAAAACTGAACGATGAAGTTATCACGATCACAAACTTTTTTGAAAATCTCGGAAGCCAGACATTGAATGCCGCAAATAGTTTCATCGTTACTCCATCCTCAGAATTTCCCGATTATTCCGACTTGAACGGTTTGAGTTTGACAGAGTGTATCATCACGAACGAAGACGGCGTTCGAATTCCGACGCAAGGCCTCTATAAGAAAGTGGATGCGATCACCGTAGCATACGATGAAGTCAGTCGGCTCTATACAGCAAATATTATTCTGGTATAAAGGCGGTGGTTTAAATGGGCGTTGCCACGTATACACCGCCATCAGATCGAATTATCCACAATACGGCAGTAGACTTTGGTGAAAGATGGTCTCTCGGAACAGCTGTCAATCTCATGCAGTATGACAAAACTTTACCGATTATTGCCGTTTCACTTTATTCTGGTGGTAAGCCTTACACGATTCCATCCAATGCCGATTTAAATGTACGAGTTGGTAAACCTGATGGAACCAAAGTATACAATCCAGTCTTAGGATGTAACTCTCAGCGGACAATTTGCTATGTCGAAGCTACTAAGCAAATATGTGCTGCATATGGGCAAGCACTCGCAGTTCTTGAGCTTCTTGTCGATACCAATATCGCAGGATCTAGTTACATCCTTTTCGATATTGCTCGCAATCCAGCTCAAGAAGATGCCATTGTATCTTCGGACGAGTATCAAATCTTGAATGATATTGTAGCGGAAGCACGTGAGGCATTACAAAAAGCGCCTAAAATTCAAAATGGAATGTGGGTTATATGGGATGCTGATAAAAAAGCATATGTCGATACGGGTTATGCTGCCTCCGGAATTCCGGGTCCGGCCGGTACAGGTATTGATAACATTGTTCTCAATTCTGATTACACATTGACAATCAGATATGGCGATACATCCTATACGACTAAGTCCATTCGAGGAGCTACCGGCGCACAGGGCGAGAGAGGCGCGACTGGAGCACCTGGTGTCGGCATTGAGCAGACCGTTTTTAATGACGATTACACCCTAACTATTCTATTTAATGACGGAAGTTCCTTTACTACGCTACCTCTTCGAGGGGCTACTGGTGCTGATGGCAAAGGATTTAAAATTCTTGGCTACTATCAGTCAGTTTCTGCCTTATCAAATAGCGTACAGAATCCTGCCGCTGGTGATGCTTATGGCGTCGGATCTGGTGAGCCATATGACATCTATATTTGGGATGCAGTCAATAGCAAATGGGTCAATAATGGTGCATTGCAAGGTGCTACTGGCAAAGACGGCACAACTTTTACGCCCTCAGTATCCGCAGATGGCATTCTTAGTTGGTCGAACGATGATGGAAAACCGAATCCAACTAGTGTAAACATCAAAGGACCTGCAGGAGAAGCTGGACCAGGTTCGGAGTTGTTCTATGTCGGCTGC
>CABQGZ010001019.1 GCA_902463835.1 uncultured Lachnospiraceae bacterium | reverse complement strand
CTCATTGGTGGCGGTATAAGTCCACCGACACCGCCAGCTCCGGATTATCCAGCCCGTAGATGGCCAGCGCGTCCCCGTCGGCGGTATAGGTCACATAATCGGTAAAATTCGGACGGAACATAGACCACCGATCTGGGGAAGACCGCTGCAGCGGCGGAGATACCTTGAGGAGCAAAATACAAAAGTACTATAAAATCTTTGGAAAACGGCGAGCTTTTTGCCTTTTTGCACAAGAGTGCAAGAAATAAAAAGTGGAAAAAATACAAGGATTGCTGGAAAAATGTTGGAAGTGCACAAAATCCTATTGCCAGAAGCATGCTGGTGTTGTATCTTTTTAGTGTCCAAACGAGAAGGCGCGTGACAAGAAAGTATTTCTCGTCGCATAGCCCCATCAGTAATGGAACAACACATCTTTAGGAGGAACTCATGAAGAAGTTTATTGCACTGCTTCTGGCGATGCTAATGGCATTGTCCCTGGTGGCCTGCGGCGGCTCTGATGAGGGAAACGCCGAACAACCTGCCACTAACGAACCCAAAGCGTCCGGCATCAAGCTGGGCATCTCCAACGGCTACTATGGCAACACTTGGCGCGCCCAGTACGTGGAGGATATGGAAGCCTACTGTGAGGAACTGAAAGCCGACGGTACGCTGGAGAGCTATACGTTGCTCAACAGCACCGGTGACGTCACCGAGGAGCTGAACAACATCAACAGTCTTATCAGCGAGGGCGTTGATATTCTGATGATCTCCCCCAACTCTCCCACCTCTATGGGTAGCGTGATTCAGATGGCGCTGGATCAGGGCATCTTTGTCGTGATTTTTAACGATGCCGCTGCCTATGAAGGAACTTATTGCATCTACAATGACCAGAGTCAGTTTTGGGAAGTGCAGGCTAAGTGGTTTGCCGAAAAGCTGGGTGGCAAGGGCAACCTGGTTTGGGTGACCGGTTCTTCTGGCAACAGCACCTCTAACTGCCGCCAGAATGCCGCCACAGCTGTGTTTGAGAATTATCCCGATATTAATATCTTGGCTTCCGCCCCCGGCGAGTGGTCTGAGACCACTGCGCAGAGTGTTGTTTCCACTTTCCTGTCCACCTACGGCGATGAAATTGACGGCGTAATGGCAGAGGACGTGATGTCCAACGGCATTGTCCGCGCCTATGAGAATGCCGGCAAGACCCTGCCCCTAATTTCCGGCGACTATCAGAAGAGCTTCATCGATTGGAGCGTCGAGCACCCCGATGTGGAATCCATTGGTTCTCCCTCTGTGCCTGCGATCGGTACCAGCGCAATCAAGATTGCCCTGCGCCTGTATAAGGGCGACGAAATGGCAGACGGTGTTCTGCAGCCCAATCAGGAGGATGCAGGCTTGGTCAACTCTATCATTCTGCCCATGCCCTTTGTGGTCGTCAGCAATCCCGATGACGTGACCGGCCCTTGGACGGAAGGCTACGACAACACCAGATTTATCACTGCCGCTGAGGCCAGTGAGCTGTGCGCTGGACAGCCGGATTCCTATATGCTGGATATGGAACCCAGCGAAGAACTGATGAACAGTCTCTTTAAGTAAGCAAAAAAGCAAACGGCTTTGCATACGCAAAGGCTGTAGCAACACAGACAACGAGCGTAATGATGTGCCCCATCCCTTGCGGGTGGGGCACATCACACTAAAGGACGAGGGTAACAGCTTATGAAGCTTGTATGTGAAAAAATCACGAAACGGTTTGGTTCAAATCTAGCATTGCAGGATGTTGATCTGACTATCAACGGAGGCGAAATCCGCGCATTACTGGGCGGAAACGGTTCCGGAAAGAGCACTCTGTCCAAGATATTGGGCGGTGCCCTGTATGTGACATCCGGCAAAATGAAATTGAATGGTTCCATTTATGCACCAAAATCTCCCATTGAGGCGAAACGGGCAGGTGTGGTATTTACTTCTCAGGAGT
>CABQGZ010001018.1 GCA_902463835.1 uncultured Lachnospiraceae bacterium | reverse complement strand
GATAAAAAATAACGCTGACCATTTTCGTCAGCGTTATTTTTCATCTGTAGTTTCCTAGTTCTGCACACAATGGGATTCAATCACACACATATGCTTCCGCTTTCCCGCAACTGCATCCTTATCATAATTAATCCCCACAAGCAGAATCTCACTGCCATAATTCCTGATTGCCTCGGGATAGTGCTTATTTTTAATCTGATCGATGGCACCCTCCGCTGATTTATTCCACTTCAGCTCAATTACCAGCGCAGGCAGCATGGAATCTTTCTTCGGCAGATATACGATATCTGCATAACCGTCACCAGACGGCAGCTCCTCGAACTTCAGATATTCGTCCGCATAACTGAAAAATGCTCGTTCGATCACGCTGCGCAAGGACTGCTCATTGTGGTAATATAACGGCGCTTCCTCTGCATGGATCTTCTCAATCTGCGCCGCCACCGCATCGGCGTTCCGGTGAATCGTATCATAGATAAGCTAATCACTTTCCCGCACACGCCGGATTGTTTCATCGCGCTTGACATCCCGAATTGTTTTTGCGAATTCCTTACGGATCTCCTTGTTGGGAATGTGAACCTTCTGTGTCCCTTCCTCATACGCAAGATACCCCAGATGGATCAGCAGTGTCAGGACATCATCACGGTTCCGAAAGGTCACAAAATCGTTTGAGAAACCATAGGTGTCCACCTTTATCTCACCGCCTCCGATAAGCTCCGCAACTGTTTTTGCCAAACCGTCAAAATCCAGACTGATATACCCCTTTAAGCTCGATGCTGCAGAAGTCTCCGTCCAGTAGGAGTCAAAATCGTCATTGCGGATTGCTTTCATGACAGAATTGGGATTATAAACGGAATCCACGCCACGAAACCCATAGCCGTCGTACCAACGCTTCATCTTGGCAAAATCAACCTTGTACTCCCTACACAATTTTTCTACTTCGTTTTCTAAAAATCCCACATACGGACCAAATCTTCTAGGCTTGACCATGGTGAATTCCTCAAAATCCGATATAGCCGACTGTGATCCGTCTTTCTTAATGGGCAAGATACCGGTCATATAGGCCGCCGCAAAAATTTTATCGGTTACACCGCTGTTTTTAAAAAGAGACCGCAAAAATTCCAGATAGCCTCTCTGCACTTTTGGCTGATCCTTCGCTTCACGGATCGGAACATCCCATTCGTCAATAATCGCAATAAACTTATTTCCTGTCAACTCCGCCGCATTCGCCAGCGTGCCAAAAAAAGTGGACTGGGGTTCCAGGCCGGGGTACGCCATTACCAACTCTTTTGTCACATTTTCCACGATAAATGATACAATATTTTCTTTCTCCACCGCACCAATTACTGCTGTCATATCCAGATAAATCACATCATATTTATTCAGATACTTCCGATAATGCGTATCCTTGGCAATGGCCAGATCACCAAACAATTGGGCAGAATCACATGTCTTGTCATAATATGCGCATAACATTTTTGCTGCGAAGGATTTTCCAAAACGGCGCGGCCTGCTAATACAGCTCAAACAGCCTGGTGTGTCAATCGTCTGATTGACTAAACCAATCAATCCCGTCTTGTCTACATATACATCATTTCTGATTCTGGCAAACCCACTGTTGCCCGGATTCAAAAAAATCCCCATATCGCACCTCCCATGCCTGCAATAAAACCCCTCTGGATTCCTGTTAAAATAATACCACAGGCCCAAGTTGGAAGCAAGTTATTTTGTATTTACAAAATGAAAGTCCCCCTATAGAAACGACACCATATAAATGGGCAAACAAAAAATATCTTTGTCCTTGCGAATATCCTTTGTATAAATCAGATACCTTCTCAATATCCGCTCTGAAAACTTCCGCTGAAATGCATCTAAAGACGCATGTGTCTTATAACCGGAGGATTTTATCTCTAATGGGCATATTTTATTTTTTCTTGCCAGCAAAAAA
>CABQGZ010001017.1 GCA_902463835.1 uncultured Lachnospiraceae bacterium | reverse complement strand
ATTGCACTTTGGTAAGAAAAACGACAATCGCACAAAGTTTTGCTTTTATCCAAAAACAATCTATACTTATAAAAGATTACATCAGCACCATCTTTCGATTTCTCAGCTAATTCTTTAAGAAAGTCTTTCGATGTTACGAAATCATCGCTATCAATAAACACTACATAATCGCCGGCAGCAATAGACAAACCTTTATTTCTAGCTGCTGACTGACCTGCATTCTGCTGATGTACCACCTTGATACGGTTATCTTTCTTGGCATACTCATCGCATATAGCAGGTGAACCATCCTTAGATCCGTCATCTACAAGAATCAACTCATAATCGGTAAAGGTCTGTTGTAAAATACTATCAACACAATCCCTCAAATAAGCCTCCACGTTGTAAATAGGCAATATAATGCTGAATTTCATACACCTAAAGTCTTATTCATATCCAACAAAATATTATTGAGCATAATAGGGCGATCAAAATAGGTTTCAGCCCTATTGCGCCCAGCTTTGGCAATAGTCTCGCGCAACTGCTTGTCTGTATAGAGAAGTTCCATCTTTTCTGCTAAATCCTTGGCATCATGGTCTTTTACCAAAATGCCGGACACGCCACTCTCTACAACCTCCGATGGTCCCGGAACGTTCGTAGTAATAATCGGCAGTTCCACTCCCATAGCCTCCTGTAACACTTTGCCGAACCCCTCGCGATAAGTCGGATGCGTCAGCACATCGAACATGCTCATGTGGCGGTATACCTCTGACGGGGGGACGTTGCCTGTCAGGAAGATGTGGCTATTCTCTTTTGCCTTCCGCATATTCTCGGGAAGAATCGGATTGGCATTATCAATCATGCCAACCAAAGCCAAATAAATATCATTATGTTTCTTCTGCAACTCGCAGAATGCAGTTATCAGCTCATTGATACCCTTATCGGCATTCACTCGCCCTACATACCCATACAAGAATCCATCTTGTGGAATGCCATATTTCTCGCGCAATGTACGTTTTGCCTCTGACTTATCAAAACAATCTATTTGAGCCAGCGAAACGCCAGTGGTACCGCCAATGCCCACTACAGAAATCTTCTCTGCGGGACACAATCCCTCATCGATAGCAAACTGCCGATTCATAGGGCTCTGTTCTCGCACAGTAGTCGATAGTTTGCAGGTAAATTTCTCTATCGCCTTGAAGATAGTACGCTTTTTACCCTCGAACGACACATAACGCAAACCACATTGGTTGTAGAATCGACATTTTGTTCTTGCCATCCATCCTGCTATCGAAGCATAGAGAGATACATTCGGAGTAGTGTAATAAATCACATCATACTGCTCGCGCTTGAATAGTTTGTAAAGTTTCCAAGGCACCTTAATCAAATCTCCCATGTTTGCGCCACGGCTCATAGGCATATTGATGCACTTTGCATAATCCTGATTGCGTTCGGCAAAGCCCTCCTCCATATTGCATACCAGCGTAACATCATACCCGTTTTTCGACAGATTGCGCATGCTATCCACTATAAACCAATCCATCGTTTTTGAGATGGTCGTCAAGGCACATATCTTTATCTTCTTGTTATCCATACTTATAACGATTCCTTAATTTGGTTCACCAATCTGATTACCTCCTCGTGGTTGGCGGCAAATTCCTCGGCCGTACACTTGGCAAATTCATTCTCTGCCTTCCTGATTCGAGCCACCTCTTTCATAAATATGTCACGTATTTCTTCGATGTCTTCCACCTTGTCCGCATTACAAAATGAGCGAGAAAGAATAGCCATTGACGACCCCACACGATAATGCTCCATTATAATCTTCTCTGCGGGCAATGTGCCGTGTCCTAAACGCGCTATGCCTCCGAACCCATAGCGTTTCCCGACAGCACGAATGATATTACAAAGTCTGTCCACAATTCCATCCGCCAACAATTCGAACATGAACTTCATGCCCATGGCCAAGTG
>CABQGZ010001016.1 GCA_902463835.1 uncultured Lachnospiraceae bacterium | reverse complement strand
CTACTATCCCGGTGCAAAAAACATGTCTGTAAAGGCCCTCTGGGACAAGAAAACCCTGCGGCTCATTGGCGCCCAGATCGTGGGCTTTGACGGCGTCGACAAGCGTATGGATGTCCTTGCCGCCGCGATCCGTTTCGGCGCTAAGATCACAGATCTGACGGATCTTGAGCTGTGCTACGCTCCGCCCTTTGGCAGCGCCAAGGATCCTGTCAATATGCTGGGCTACACCGCGGAAAATATTGTCACCGGAAAGCTCCGGCAGTTCTTCTGGCACGATGTGGAAAATCTGCCCCGGGACGGCAGCGTCACTCTCCTGGATGTCCGGACGGACACCGAGGTCTCACGGGGCAGAATTGATGGATTTATGAATATCCCGCTGGATACGCTCAGGGATCGCCTGGAGGAAATCCCCAAGGATAAGCCTGTCTATGTGCACTGCCACAGCGGACTTCGCAGCTACATTGCCTGCCGTATCCTGACCGGAAAGGGCTATGACTGCTACAATCTCGCAGGGGGATGGCGGCTCTATGAATCGGTCATCCACGAGCGCACCGTCCCGGAATACGTCTGCACAGAATGTAAATAGCGACGTTTTTCTACTGTCTCAGTTCGATACCCATGCCTTCCAGCGCCTTTAAGATCTTGTTCATGGCGACGGTGATATCCGCCTCCTCCAGGGTCTTATCCTTGGCCCGGAAGGTGATGGAGTACGCTACGGACTTGTATCCTGCTTTGATCTGAGCCCCCTCATAAATATCAAACAGCTGGTAGCTCTCCAGATATGCTCCTCCCTTGGTGTCAAATACCTTTTCCACCTCACCCACAAGGATGTCTTTTGGCATCACCATGCTGATGTCCCTGGATACCGCCGGATATTTTGCGATTCCCTCGTATTTCCGGTCAAAGGTGGCCAGCTCCACAATGTGGGGCATATCGATCACCGCAACGTACACTCTGTCCTTGATGGAGTAGTTGTCCGCCACCTGGGGATGCACCTCACCCAGATACCCCACAACTCTTCCGTCGTAGATGATGTTGGCCTGACGTCCCGGGTGAAGGAAGGGTTTTCCTGCATTGGGATCATACGTCTCCTTGCCGTGCATCCCCACCTTGTCAAAGAATTCCTCCACCACGCCCTTCATGGTGTAGAAGTCCCCATCCCCGTACATGCCCAAAGTGAACTGCATCCGTTCCTCCGGAAGCTCTGTCACTGGCAGACTCACCGGCAGATAGATATTGCCCAGCTCGTACAGACGAACGTTCTTGTTCCGCCTGTTATAGTTGGTGGACAGGGAGGTCATCATACCGTTCAGGGAGATGGTGCGCATGATGCTGAAGTCCTCGCCCAGGGGGTTGGAGATGGTCACCGTTTTTCGAAGCTCATCGTCCGCAGGAAGCAGTAATTTATCAAATACCTTGGGGCTCTCGAAGGAATATGTCATTCCCTGGGAGAAGCCGCAGAACTCCGCGATATTCCTTGCCACTTCCTCCACCTTCAGCTTGAAGGACAGCTTTCCGGTGGTCGCCTCTCCAGTGGGCAGCGTAGTTGGGATATTGTCGTACCCGTAAAATCTTGCCACTTCCTCCGCCAGGTCTGCCATGCATTCCAGATCCTGTCTCCAGGAGGGCACAAGCACTTCACTGGCGACTTCGTCGAATCCCAGATCAATTTTCTTAAAATATCCCAGCATGGTGTCCCGGTCAATCTCTGTGCCAAGCAAGCGGTTGATCCGAGCGGCGTCAAAGGGGACTCTTCTGCCTTCCTTCACTTTGCCGTATACGTCCACCACTCCGCCGACCACTTCGCCGGCTCCCAGCTCTTCCACAAGCTGGCAGGCGCGGTTGATGGCGTCTATGGCGTTGTTGGGATCCAAACCTTTTTCAAATTTGCCGGAGGCATCTGTCCGAAGACCGATTTTTTTGCTGGAGAGACGGATGTTCGTTCCGTCAA
>CABQGZ010001015.1 GCA_902463835.1 uncultured Lachnospiraceae bacterium | reverse complement strand
ACCTGGTCCCTTCCCCAGTTTACCCAGATGGTCAGCTCCGCCTCTTCCTCGTCCTCCTCCCCGGACGGACGGTCCCCATCCACAAAGGAGTACCATAACCTCTGGATTCCGAACCATATCCTTTGAAACACATTTGGCTGCTGCCAGTCAAAGTCCTGCCCGGCATGCACAAGCTGCAGCTCATCCAGCGTCAAGGGAAGCTTCTTCATATCCGTCACCCAGGAGCAAAGAGTTGTATAATTCGTATAATAATCCTTCAGGTAAATATGGGCTATGTAGGGCGCTTCCACCATCTGCGTGATGACGCGCTTCATGTTATTGATGGCCGCCGTGTACTCGCTGCCACGCTTTTCACCTGTCTTATCGATATCCGACACGAGTGCATCCAGATCCTCATAGATGCCCATCAGCGTCCCGTTAAAATCAGGGATCTGCCGGAATAATTCGTAATCACGGTTCACATCCGGCGTCTCACCTGTAATCATGATGATGTCCAGATACAGATCTCCCAATGCCGTGATCGCTTCATTCATCCCCACATATACGTCCGCCAGCTCTCCCAGCGTGACCTCCAGCGAGAGGGTGTGTTCTCCTTCCTCCAGCCAGATGTAATAGGGCGTATCCTCCTCTCCCAGCTCGTAATACTGCCATTTTGTCCCGTAAGAGAACCGCAGGGACTCCGCCTCCACAAAGGGCGTCTTTCCGTCGATTTTCAGCCACCGGAAGCTCTCGCCATTGACCAGTTCGCTCTGTTTATATCTGGCTCCAAACTGGTAATAGCCCTCTTTTTCAACCAAAAACCTCCATGTGAGACACTGTCCCGGACTATTCCATCCAGAACCTCCAATGGTATTTACCTTTGACTGATACGGGTGGATCGGATATAATCCGGCATCGCCGTTTGCTGCCTTCGATATCAGGCTGCTGGCCGTCTTTGTGGCCGCATCTTCCCCATGGATTCGAATGGGTGCAATATCGCGCTCCTCTTTCACCTGATAGTTCTCTGACACAGCAGCATAGCTCTCCGGCTGTTCCGGCGCAAAAAACTGCAGCTGCGCCACCGCCATTGGATATCCCACGCCTTCCAGCGTCACGGTATGGGTTCCCGCGGTCAGCCCGAACTGGTATGCGCCTAATACAACACCTGTATAATCGGTCAGCGTTCTTTCGATATATCCGCCTGACTCCACCTGCTCCGGCGCAATCTCGTTCCCCTCCTTGTCCACACGGGGGGCTTTTGTCGCATTCACCCAGTCTCTTGTCAGCTTCACCGTGTCCGCTCCCTGAAAGGGCAGCTCACCGTCAAGATACAATCTGAATTCCACTTCATTTCCATTCTTCAGCGGGAGAAAGATCAGCTTCAGATTGTACAGGCCTGGGTTGGCAATCTCGAAGGTCCATGTGACGGAGCCTTTTCCGGTCTCCCAGAGCAGGATATCTTCTCTTCCCTCATATTCCGGCTGCGCCCGAACCCCGCTCCCGTCCTGACTGATGTACTCCGCTCCCTGCAGAGTCACAGGTTCCCTGCCATATGGAAGTTCCGCGTATGCCGCAGCGTAATCGCGATATTTCGTCAAGCTGTCATTCGGGCTTCGCTGAATATCCGCCAGGCTGCCGCCTGGCTCCTTCTCTCCTGCAGAATCCGTCTGGGCTGTGCCGGTTATAGGCATCGAACATAACACCAAAACCACTGTCAATAACAATAAAACAACCGTTTTCCATGTTCTTTTCATCCCTTCTGCCCTCCCACTCTCTCAACAACAGGATAGAAAATATCTATTTCGTCAATTTCATATTTTTATCTGCCATTCTTCTTGGTAACTTTCTACAAGTTACATAAAATTATGCCATAATATACGACATCAGTAAATACATTATTCATTCTACGACATGGATATTTCATTCATAGTTGTTTTGCCAATATTACTATTTTGCATTATTTTTTGATAAT
>CABQGZ010001014.1 GCA_902463835.1 uncultured Lachnospiraceae bacterium | reverse complement strand
TTTTTCCTGTCAGCTCGTCCTTACTTTCCTTGGTTTCGATAAAGATGAACTTACTGATGAGGTCAAGGACGGTATCCTTTGTCAGAATATCCTCCCATATATAAGACACGCTGTACTTGTCTTTGAAGGTAGGATTGCCCGCACCGGCATTGACACCTTCACCGTTTCCCATGTTGAATGGCAGGAAGAAGGTGGCGTTGCCTGCGAGCTTGGTGGTCATATAAACCTGCTCTAAGTCCATCGCAAAGTTCACAAGGCAGCCTGCCTTAAACCAAAACAGGCGGGTCTTGGGATCACGGTCAACACGGTACTGATAGATGGCATCCTGATAGGACTGACCGGCGGCATTACATTTCAGCTCAAAGGACATGATGGCAAGACCGTTCAGGAAAATCACCAGGTCAACACGCTCGTCATCGCTTGCCCAGACCTCCTCCATGACGGAGAAAATGTTCTTTTCATATTTCGCCAACAATTCACGGTTGAAGGTGGTTGCAGGCTTGGTGTACATAAGCTCCAGCTTCATGTTGGAAATCTCAATGCCGTGCTTCAGCACATCCAGCAGACTGCCGCGGGTTTTGGTCACCTCGGCATTGATAAAACTGACAAGGGTATCCTCCAGGTCAGACTTGTAGATTTTACGGAGTGCCGCCATCTCGTCCGGCTGGGTATCGTTCAGGAACTGAAACAGCAGCTCACGATCCATAGCAAACAAGCGGTCATAGCTGGTTGCCTTGCGGATAATGTAACCGTTGTCCTGTGAGAGCCTGTCCATGACGAAATGCTGATATTCTTTTTCGGAGAGGATGTTATTCATTCTCTTTCACCTCGCCATCTGCGGTTGATTGGATATCCTTCCATGATTGGTCATCAGAAGTGGGCAAAGCAGCCGAAGCAAGCAGCTGGAGCATTTTCTCAAGATTTTCCGACAATTCTTTTGGAACAGAAGTCTCTGCTATCTTGGCAAATACTTCGAGAGCCGATGCCATACTGGTGCCGATCTTCTCGGCACCAGCATTGAAAGCCATCATTTTTTCATAGAGGGTGGATGCCGTCTTTTCGGACAAGGGCGTAACTGAGGGATATTGCAGTAACTGATTGAGTTCCATCTCAAGTGCATCATTTGCATCAGTAAATAACTTTTTTGCTTTTTTATATTTTTCCCAGCTGATGTTATGTGCGTGCATAACATCATTCCTGTATTCTTTAAGAAGGTCAAAATTGTCTTTGATTATTGTCAAAACCTCATCGCCAACAAGAATGTGCCAGGCCGTACTTTCCTGTAAGGCATCGATAGCTTCATACATTTCAGCTCGGGTATTTAGTTTTTTGATTTTATCACGGGCCGCTGCTCTAAAATTGTTATCAATGAACAGAATCGTATATATTTCCCCAAAGTCTTTTTGGTCGATGTCTGAGATAACGCTTCTGAATTTTTGCTCATCACACTGTGACACTTTCAAATACAAAAATTTTCGCAGTAGTCTTTCAAACTTGTTTACCAAAGGATACAGACTCTTGTTGAAATACTCTGAGCTTTCATCCGTGAGGATTGTGGGGGAAAACTCCTGGCATATATAGGTGCTTATTTCGGAGCTTTGTTTTGCTGTTGTTTCATTGTTTCCGTTTCTTTCATATTTAACCGATCCAGCACTCTAATTCATCAAAGTCTTTATATGTGATTTGAACAGAAGAATTTTTGCTATTACCAGTATCGGACGTTTCCAATTCGTGGTTGTATACTTCGACATTTTGCCTTTGGTTTTTATCAAAAAATAAGTACTCCAGAACCACGTCTACACCTCCTTCTTGCCGGTTACATACTCAAAAATCAGAGATCGCTTATAAGCATCGAGAACAGCCATCTGTTCTTTCTTCTGATCGATAATTGCGTCTACTTCTGTGACCTTGGTTTCCAGATAGTCTGCCATAGCTACCTGTTCCTCATATGG
>CABQGZ010001013.1 GCA_902463835.1 uncultured Lachnospiraceae bacterium | reverse complement strand
CCCAGATACCGTAGTGCTCTGGATTTCACCAAGCGAATACATTTTCAAAACTCAAATTGAAGGTTTGAAGAAAAACGACCCAGACTTTTCACTGGAAAATGTCCACTTCTTTACTTATGCAAAACTGATGTGCTGCACTGAAGCGCAGCTTGCAGAAATCGCAGGGCTTGAACCTTCCTACATTATATTAGATGAATTCCACCGTGCTGGTGCTGAATGCTGGGGTGAAAGCACGGTGGCTTTATTAAAGTTATGCCCAAATGCAAAGCTGTTAGGCCTAACGGCAACCAATATTCGTTATCTGGACAATAACCGCGATATGGCTGAAGAACTTTTTGATGGGCATATTGCGAGCGAGATTACCCTTGGCGAAGCAATCGTCAGGGGTATTTTGCCTGCACCAAAATATGTAACGACCGTTTATCAGTATCAGAAAATTCTCGCAAATTACCAGACAAGAGTGGACAATCTGCGGATACCGGGTATTCAGGATGTAAACCAGAAGTATCTGGAGGCTTTGCGTCGTGCCTTGGAGCAGGCAGATGGACTTGATCTTGTCTTCCAACATCATATCACGCAGACCAGCGGAAAATACATCGTATTTTGCGCAAACAAGGAGCACATGGACGAAATGATTTCTCATGTGCCGGAATGGTTTGCAAAGGTAAATCCGGTTGTGGCAGTGTATGAAGCCTATTCGGACGACCCGAATACAGACAAAGCATTTGCTGATTTCAAGGCAGATGAGAGCAACAAACTGAAGCTGCTGTTCTGTATCGACATGCTCAATGAAGGCGTTCATGTGGAGGGTATTTCTGGAGTCATATTGTTCCGGCCCACCATTTCGCCCATCGTCTACAAACAGCAGATTGGCCGTGCGCTGACGGCCGGAGACAATGCAACGCCACTTATCCTTGATATTGTCAACAACTTCGAGGGCTTATGCAGCATTTCCGGACTGCAAGATGAGATGCAGGAGGCCGTGCATCGCCTGTATGCCAACGGTGAAGGCGATAAGATCATCACTGAACGATTCGAAATAATCGAGCAGGTGCATGACTGCCGGATGCTGTTTGAGCGACTACAAGCAAGTTTATCCTCCAGTTGGGAGCAATACTTTTCTGAGGCAAGCATTTATTATGCGGAACACGGCAATCTGAATATTCCAAAGCGCTATAAAACCCCAGCGGGACTGAACCTTGGGGAATGGCTGACAACCCAGCGCAAAGTACGAGCAGGGCAAAAAGCCGGAAATCTGTCAGAACAGCAAATCGACCGACTGGACGGAATCGGTATGGACTGGGAAAACCGGAATGATTCTGCATGGAGGCGTGGTCTGGAGGAAGCCCAAAAATTTCGAGAGCAATTTGGAAATTTGCAGGTTCCGGCGAAATATAAAACGAAAGATGGTTATTTGCTTGGATCGTGGATCATAAATGCACGACAAAATCGAATCTTAGGTCGGCTGAATGAAAAACAGATTGCACAGTTGGACGACCTCGATATGACATGGAAAGTATTTGATGTCCGGTGGGAACAAGGCTACGCACTTGCAGCAGCTTATGCACAAGAGTATGGCAATCTGGATGTTCCACGAGATTACAAGACAGCGGATGGAAAAAAGCTTGGCCGTTGGATTCAAAGCCAAGAACAAGCCTATGAGCAGAAGAAACTGTCTGAGGAGCAGATTTCGCGGTTGGAAATGATTGGAATGCAATGGGGCAGTCGCTATGACCGACAGTGGAATGAAGTCTATCAGGCGGCAAAGCGATACTTTGATGCGTATGGAAACCTTGATGTTCCGGTGGCTTATATTTCGCCGGAGGGTTATGCCCTTGGAAAATGGGTTCGGCGGCAGCAGTATGCGCATCGAAATCCTCAAAAGAGCAATGCAATCTTGTCGCCAGAGCGAATCAAGCGGCTGGAATCCATCGGGATGCAGTGGGACAAACC
>CABQGZ010001012.1 GCA_902463835.1 uncultured Lachnospiraceae bacterium | reverse complement strand
TGCTCTATGTGTGTAAGAACTACCCCGCGTGCGATTCCTATGTCCGTGTCCAGCGTGGCACCCAAATTCCTCTTGGCACTGTGGCAAACCGAGAACTCCGGGAGCTGCGGGCAGAGGCACACCGCCAGTTCGACAAGCTGTACAAGCATGGCTATATGAGCAAGCACGATGCCTACCAGTGGCTCGGTGGCATCCTTGGAGTCCCAGCACAGCAGGCACACATTGCCCAGCTTAGTCTGCTATCCTGTGATCTGGTCATTAGGGAAGCCAAAAAGCAGGTCAACTGGTACCGTGTGCGTAAAACAGCCGCTCCGCAGCAGATTCAGGAAGGTGAGGTGAAGGCGTCATGACACCAGAACAGCAAAAAATCGTGGAAACAAATATGGGACTGGTAGGAAAGGTCATTAAAGAGAAGGTCCGTCGACTCGGTCAGCCCGGCACCCCCAGTTATGAGGATCTGTTCCAAACCGGTTGTGTGGGCCTGTGCAAAGCTGTCATGACAGACAAGGGCGGCTGCTTCTCGACCTATGCGTGTAGACTGATCTGGAACGAGATCTGCGATGAATTGATCCGAAATACCAGACTGGTCCTGAACGAGCAGTCTACAGATACGGTCGACGTTCTTTCCGAAACCGCATTGGCCCACCCAGACCCGCTGGCAGGCTCCGACCTTCGACATGCCATCCGGCAGGCAAAAGCAAAGGCTCATGGCGGAACCGCAAGAGGTATCCAGTGCCTTGAACTGACGGTCCAGGGCTATAGCAGCAAAGAGATCGGTGCCATTGTCGGTGTCGATCCCGGTACTGTTCGGATGTGGATGACCAGAGCAAGGAAGTATCTCAAAAGTCTCCCGGAGCTGCAGTCATTTGGATGCCCGGAGGCCGTATGATGAAATCAATATGGCAGAGTGTCAAGCCCTGGTGTGTACCATTAAGCTTGACCCTCTTGATTTATCTTCTGCTGCGCTCTGTTTTTCTGATTGGCTATGTACCTTCTGCTTCTATGGAACCCACTTTGCCAGAGGGAGGCTTCATCCTCAGCCTGAGGTTATATCACGAGCCGAAGGTCGGAGACATCATTGTTTTTGAAAAAGATGGTGTCTTGCTGGTAAAGCGAGTCGCCGCTGGCCCGGGCGATCTGGTCGATTTGTCAGAATTAGAGTATATGACGACCATCCCAATCCCAGTACGGGAGGAGACGGTCCTAACTGTGCCAGAGGGGTGCTATTTCGTTCTCGGGGATAACACCCAAAATTCCTGGGATTCCCGCTATTGGGAGCAGCCATATGTCACCAGTCAGCAGATTGTTGCTAAACTGATTGAAATAGCTTGAGCGAAAATGCTTTTTCACCGCTTTTTTGATGAAAGCATAACTTAGTCCTATCGTTTGCTGAAAGTCTGCCTTATGATTGCGAATATTTGTTTGTATTTCCCAATTGAAAGAAACGCCATAATATGCTATACTTTCAACAAGAGGTGACACACAATGACAGCATCATATAAAGTCGGCGACATTGCCTACATGGTTGAAAGCAACCGCTACATCCGCGAGGGGAAAATCACCCACATCAGCGGAGACTTGATAACCTTTAAATTTCTAGACTGCATGGGGGCAACCAAAATAAAAGTCCATAGGCTTTTCCCGTCAGAAGAAGCAGCTCTGGCTGCCATCGGCAAAAGTAAACAGGATGTTCCTTCCTATCACATAATGGCAATTCGCAGATAGCGGGAAGTATGAAAAAGTCAAGTCTTTTATTTCCTAATTTCTGTGCTACAATAATTTGCAGTGCGCACAGGAGGAGATAGAAATGTCAACAGCAACCCATGTTCACACTTTGCAGGAATATATCTCCCAGGCTATGCCTGTACTGATGGAGATTCCAGGATTTTCTGCACTGGCAACTGGAACCGAACAGGAGTACGATGCTACAGCGGCAGCCTACCCAGATGCCGTAT
>CABQGZ010001011.1 GCA_902463835.1 uncultured Lachnospiraceae bacterium | reverse complement strand
CCATAAGCTGACTCTTTGTACTCTGCATCATACTATTTTCTCCTTGTAGCATCATTTTCCAAATCCTCAGTCAGCTGACAGCCATTTCTTCGCCGCCCAATTGCTCAGCACAACCATGATAATCGTAATGACACCGATCACCCAGCCCAGAGCACTGGCCATTCCGAAGCCCTCCGTAAATATATTGACATACGCCATACGGTACATCATGTAGCTTAAAGTCACCGCCGAGTTGCTCGGTCCTAAGCCATTGCCGGAGATAATCTGCATGGTCGATATCTCGCCGAAAGCCTCAATGATGCTCATCGTGCACGTATACACAAGCATAGGAGATATCTGAGGAAGAACCACATTGAAGAACAGCTTTCGGTCACTTGCCCCATCAATACGGGCAGCTTCCTTTAAGGAGATATCCACGTTGGAAAGGGCAGACTGAAACACAAGTATGTTAAAGCCTGTACTCCACCACTTGATCAACAGAACCGACGGCATAAACCACGCTTTCGTTGTGGTAAAACCGATCTTGTCCATTCCTACTGCTGTCAATATGGTATTGATCACGCCGTAGTTGGCCTCCAAAATCCAGTTCCAGATCAGCGATATAGCAACCCCTCCGATTACCGTTGGAATATACAGGATCAGCCGCGCAGCCTTGGCATAATGCTTGTTGATGGGCTTGCTGATCAGGTTGGCAAGAAACAGCTGCGATACAAGGTTAATGGGGACACTCAGGCAAAAATACAGCGTATTCACAAGCGCCGTTTTAAACATCGGCAATTGAAACATAGTCTTATAATTTCCGATTCCCACCCACTTCAACTGCGACAGATCATAAGAATGCAGATCGCAAAAGCTGATGATCATGGACAACACCATGGGAAATCCGGTAAAAGCAAGAAAACCAATAAACGGAATGACCGCCATGAGAAACCCCTGCCGTTTTTCCTGTTTTCCAATTTTTCTAGATTTCATATATTGCTCTCTCCCAATTAATATTCAAGCAATTTCTTATTTGTATCAGGAATCGCCGTCTTCTTCCACAAGTCATACGATTTGGTTCCGTTACGAACCTCACTGTTCAACGGATTGGCCCATACCTGGATCCACGCGTCGTCCGGCAGATACCACCAGTCGCCTGCCCCCTGGTATTCCAGCGCTTCGCTGAACACCGTCACATTCTTTGGCGCATAACCATTATACTGGATATCAGCCAGCAGTTCCTTCTGGTTGGGGAAATGTCCCTTCCCGGCACGAATGGTCTGTCCTTCCTTGCTTGCCATCCAGCTGATGAACTGGGCAGCCGCCTCCTTCACCTTGGAGCCCTCGCGGGTAACCATAGCCTTGGAATTACATTCGCCCGCCTGCTTTCCTTTTACCTTCACGGTATCACAGTTGGGATCCATAGGATTCGTATATTCCTTATACACAATCAGCGGCGCCACATCCCACTCAAAATCATTGGCTTCCGCCTCTCTGGAGAATATCTCTATATAGGTAGAATAATCTACCAGCATAGCCATCTTACCGGAGAACCAGTAATTCTGTCTTGTGCGGTTGTTAAAGGTAATGGGATTCGGAGAGATATTCAACCCGCCTGCATTCTCGATCACGCTGCTTTCTGACGCACCAAGACGCAGATACCGTGTAAACGCATCACGTACGGAGGGAAGCTTGGCAAGAACACCGTTCTCTACCGCCGCATCCACAGACGCCCGGATACCGACCTTCTGTCCATCGACGGTGTATCCGCCCTCCTCGTCCGGTTCCATCACCTTTCCCTGGGGAACGTCAAATTTGTCGTTGAACTCCAGCGTCTCGCCCTCAGCATAATTCTTATCTGTCCATGCGCCGGTGTAACCTTCCTTGGACACTACGATATAATTTGGTGTGGAATCAAGCAGCGAGAAGTTCCATTCTCCTTCTCCAGACAGATCCTGCAGACAGTTGCCGCCCACAC
>CABQGZ010001010.1 GCA_902463835.1 uncultured Lachnospiraceae bacterium | reverse complement strand
ACTGACGAAAATGTCCGTCACCAACGTGGTGGATGAATTTTTAAAGAAGGATCTTGTGGCGGAAGGTGAAAAGGAGTATCAGGAAGTACAGGGAAGGAACCCGGTGACCCTGGACATATCACCGAAAGCGCCGAAGATCATCGGTGTACTGATCAACCGCACGTGCTGTCAGGCTGTGCTGTGCGACCTGAAGCTCACCGTATTAAAAAAGAGAACGATAGCGCTGGGCCAGGATGCGAAAGAACAGTTTCTGCCCTGTATCTATGAATTGGTAGAGGAAATGATGGCGGTGGGGGAGCCGGTTCTCGGTATCGGGATCGCATCCATCGGCCCTCTGGGTGTGGAGCAGGGAGTCCTGTTGAATCCGCCCCGGTTCTACGGAATCAAAAATATACCGCTGAAAAAGCTTCTGGAAGAACGTTACGGACTGCCGGTCTATCTGGACCATCAGTACAATTCAGCGGCCAGGGCGGAGAAGCTGTTTGGTTATGGAAGGAATCTTACGTCCTTTCTCTTCGTGGGAATCACAAACGGTATCGGCGCAGGTATCTACGTGGACGGAAAGCTTCTACAGAGCGCCAGCGGCTTGGGCAGCGAGCTTGGGCACATGAGCATTGATTACCGGGGAAACCGTTGTGAGTGTGGGAATCACGGGTGTGTGGAGACGTATGCCAGCGTCAATGTGATCTGTGAGAAGGTGAGCGCTGCGCTGGAACGTGAGGTCGATTTTGCGGAGTGCTGCAGGCTCAGTGAGGATCCTAACGTGAGCGGGATCATAAGGGAGGCCATAGACAAGCTCTGCGTATGCCTGGTGAGCGTGGTCAACCTGGTGAATCCCGAGGTGATCTTCCTGGGGCATGAGAGCGTCATGCTGCCGGACTGCTATCTGGAACAGATCCGTGACACGGTGAATGGGCGCAAGCTGTCCACTGGCTATGGGGAGATTCAGATCCGTCGGGCCAGCTACGGGGAGGATCAGCAGCTGATTGGTGCTGCCTGCAATGTGCTGGATGCGGTGTTTGCAGGGAAATATAAGATATAAAATAACAGACAGAAAGGTGGATTCACAGAAATGAAGCGAAGTGAATTAGATCAATTGATTATAGAAAACCGTGCCTTTATGGAAGAGAAAGGCTTTGCTCTTCCTCCATTTGCGTACTGGAACGCCGGACAGTGGAGAAATCTGACGGAGGAATACGCGGAGGTTCGGGACTGCCAGCTGGGCTGGGATGTGACGGACTTTGGCTCTGGTGACTTCCATAAGACGGGGCTGTTCCTTGTCACCATCCGCAACGGCCGGGTGGGCCAGTATTCCAAGCCCTATGCGGAGAAGATCATGGTAGTGGAGGAGAACCAGGTGACGCCCATGCACTTCCACTGGAAGAAGATGGAGGATATCATCAACCGTGGAGGCGGTAATCTGATGGTGCAGGTGTACAACAGCGTAAACGAGGAGCTGGACAGGGAATCCGATGTGACCGTCTATTCCGACGGACGCAAATATACCGTGGCAGCCGGAACGGTGCTGTGCCTAAAGCCGGGAGAGAGCATCACCATGCAGCAAGGGCTGTACCACAGCTTTTGGGGTCAGGAAGGCCGTGGAAAGGTTCTGGTAGGAGAGGTATCCATGTGCAATGACGACACGAACGATAACCGATTCCTTGAGCCCACAGGCCGTTTTCAGGATGTGGAGGAAGATGTAACGGCGAAGTTTTTGCTGGCAAATGAGCTGTAACATCGCATTTGAGATTGCGGAAAAGTGGAGATTGAAAAAACCAGAAAGTTATGGTAAAATTATCTGAAATAATACAAGATAAGATCATAAAAATTAGGAGAGGCAATAAGTTATGCAGGGATCATCAATAAGGAAGCATATGGAAGAAGGGAGCGGTCGTTTTCGGCCACTCCCCTTCTGGTCATGGAACGATAAGCTGGAAGCGGGAAGATTGCTGGAACAGA
>CABQGZ010001009.1 GCA_902463835.1 uncultured Lachnospiraceae bacterium | reverse complement strand
GAATCCATCCCTATGACGGGAAGGAATTGTCCAAGAATAAGCCAATACAAGTGGTATTACCCAAGGGCGATCTGGTGTATCCCCTGTCCCAGCACATCGGGGCGCCGGCCGCACCCATCGTAGCCGTGGGAGATACCGTGTTGAAGGGGCAGAAGATTGCGGAAGCAGGCGGATTTGTGTCTGCTCCTATTTATGCGTCCGCATCCGGAACTGTGAAAGCCATTGAACCCCGCCGGGTGGTGGTTGGCGATATGGTGAACTCCATCGTCATCTCTAATGACGGCGCCTTTACAAGCGTAGATTTTATAGAGACGGAAGATGTGACAACTCTGTCCAAGGAAGAAATCGTAAGCAAGATCAAAGAAGCCGGGATCGTAGGAATGGGCGGCGCCGGTTTTCCCACGCATGTGAAATTATCCCCCAAGGAGCCGGAAAAAATCGAATATGTCATCGCAAATTGCGCGGAATGCGAGCCGTATCTGACGTCGGATTACCGCAGGATGCTGGAGGAACCGGAGAAGCTGATCGGCGGCATCAAGATCGTGCTCCAGCTCTGTGAAAATGCCAAGGGCTATCTGGGCATCGAGGATAACAAGCCGGACTGCATCGAGAAGTTGACGGAGCTTGTGAAGGATGAGCCCCGGATCACGGTGGTGCCGCTGCGGACAAAGTATCCCCAGGGCTCAGAACGTCAGCTGATCTATGCGGTGAGCAAGCGGGCCATCAACGCCTCCATGCTTCCGGCCGACGCAGGCTGTATCGTGGACAACGTGGACACACTGGTGGCAATTTACAACGCGGTGAAGCTTGGAAAACCTCTGATGCACCGCATTGTGACCATCACCGGTGACGCCATTGCCAACCCGGCCAACTTCTCTGTCTGCATCGGAACCAGCTTCTCGGAGCTGGTGGAGATGGCTGGCGGCTTTACGGAACAGCCGAAGAAGCTCATATCCGGCGGTCCTATGATGGGCTTTGCCATGTTCAATCTGGACATCCCAACCACTAAGACTACCTCGGCGCTTTTGTGCATGACGGAGGATGAGGTGGCCAGGTACGAGCCAGGACCTTGCATCAACTGCGGGCGCTGCGTGGAGATCTGTCCTGAGCGGATCGTTCCCTCCAGACTGGCGGACTACGCCGAGCGTCATCAGGAGGAGCTGTTTGAAAAATGGAACGGTCTGGAATGTATCGAGTGCGGCAGCTGCAGCTTTATCTGTCCGGCCAAACGCCAGCTGGCCCAGGCGATCAAGTCCATGAAGAAGACCGTTCTTGCAAATAAGCGCAAAAAATAAAAAGAAAGAGGTGGTTTGCAAGTGAGTGATAAATATCATGTTTCATCCTCACCCCATGTAAGATCTAAGGATACAACCAATCAGATCATGCTTTATGTAATCATTGCGTTACTTCCGGCCAGTCTATTTGGAATCTATAATTTTGGATTTCGCGCATTGCTTTTAATTGCGGTGACAATCTTAAGCTGCGTTGTCTGCGAGTGGGCCTTCGATAAGCTTACAAAGAAAAAGAATACCATAGGGGACTTAAGCGCAGTTGTGACGGGCCTGCTTCTGGCATTGAATCTTCCCCCGAACCTTCCCTGGTGGATGGCTGTTCTGGGCGGAGTATTTGCAATTGTTGTGGTAAAATGTCTTTTCGGTGGTTTGGGGCAGAACTTTATGAATCCGGCGCTGGGCGCAAGATGCTTCCTGCTGATCTCTTTTACCGGAGCGATGACCAGCTTTGCCAACAGCCGTTATTACATAGGACAAGGCATGGATGCTGTCAGCAGCGCGACACCCCTGGCAGCTCTAAAAGCCGGGGAATCCGTGAACACGCTGGATATGCTGATCGGAAGGATTCCGGGTACCATCGGTGAGACGTCCGTCCTTGCCATCATCATCGGAGCGATCTTCCTAATCCTGATGGGTGTCATCGATCTTCGGATTCCGGGTACCTATAT
>CABQGZ010001008.1 GCA_902463835.1 uncultured Lachnospiraceae bacterium | reverse complement strand
GGGCCACTGAGTATGGTATTTTCTTTCGCCTGATCATGCCTATGATGAAACCAGCTTTTGCGGCCATGGCTATTTTAAATGGCATGAATGCGTGGAACAATTATCTATGGCCTCTATTGGTCATTCGTTCCTCGAACAAATATACGTTGACCCTGGGATTGAACACGCTGATCAATCCTTATGGTGATAATTACAGTCTTTTGGTGGTGGGATCATTTTTCTCGATTATACCGATTTTCATTTTGTTCCTGTGCTTTCAGCGGTATTTTATCGCTGGTATGACTGCCGGAGCTGTGAAGGAATAAGGCGGTTAATATTTGCAAATGAAAGATAGGAGTGCCACGGTGCCGGAGCAAACAGATTATGTATAGAGGAGGAAATTCGTATTGAGCAAAATAACAAAAATGATTTTAGATAAAGAGGTCGGAGCAGGGGAAGTAGACAGGAGAATCTATGGATCCTTTATTGAACATCTGGGCAGAGCTGTATATGACGGTATTTATCAGCCGGGAAATCCGCTGTCCGACGAGCAGGGATTTCGCAGAGATGTGATGGAGCTTGTACGGGAACTGGAGATTCCCATCCTGCGGTATCCTGGGGGAAATTTTGTGTCAAACTTCTTTTGGGAGGACAGTGTAGGACCTGCGGAGTGTCGTCCAAGGCGGCCGGAACTTGCCTGGCGAAGTGTTGAAACCAATCAATTCGGTCTCAATGAATTCGCATCCTGGGCGGGACAGGTGAACGCGGATGTCATGATGGCGGTGAATCTGGGAACAAGAGGAATTGCGGAGGCCTGCAGCCTTCTGGAATATTGCAATTTTTCGTCAGGAACAAGGTACAGCGATATGCGGATTGCCCATGGAGTAAAAGAGCCGCATCAGGTGAGGCTCTGGTGTCTCGGAAATGAGATGGACGGACCATGGCAGCTGGGGCACAAGACCATGGATGAATATGGTCGTCTGGCGGAAGAGACCGCAAAGGCAATGAAGCTTTTGGATCCATCAATAGAACTTGTTTCATGCGGAAGCTCTTCCCTTACCATGCCTACCTTTCCTGAGTGGGAGGCTGTCACTCTCTCGCATGCCTATGATCATATTGATTATGTATCCATGCATCAGTATTACGGGAATCGGGAGAATGATACCCTGGATTTTCTGGCTCAGTCGGATGATATGGAACAGTTCATTCACACTGTGATTGCCACCTGTGATTATGTAAAAGCGAAAAAGCGTGGAAGAAAAAATATCAATATCAGCTTTGACGAATGGAATGTATGGTTCCATTCCAACGAAGCGGATGAGCATATCACCAGCCGAAATCCGTGGCAGACGTCCCCGCCGCTGTTGGAGGACATCTATACCTTTGAGGACGCTCTGATGGTGGGACTGATGCTCATCACTCTTTTAAAACACGCGGATCGGGTTAAAATCGCCTGTCTGGCTCAGCTGGTGAATGTTATTGCTCCGATTATGACGGAACCCGGCGGCGGAAGCGCATGGCGCCAGACCATATTTTATCCATTCCTTCACGCCTCAAGATACGGCAGGGGAACGGTGCTGACACCTATCCTTTGCACCACCAGACATGATACATCCAACCACATAGATGTCACTGACTTGGAGAGCGTAGCCGTCTATCATCAGGAAAAGCAGGAGTTGACGATATTTGCCGTAAACCGCACCCTGGACGAAGATATTATTCTGGAAGCAGACATCCGTGGGTTCGAAGGCTACCGCGTTCTGGAGCATATCATTCTGACGGATGAAAACTTAAAAGCAGTAAACAATGTGCAGAAGCAATATGTATATCCAAGGCATAAGACAGATACGTGCCTGGATGGTGGAAATATGAAGAGCAGTATCCCAAAAGCATCCTGGAACGTGATCCGGTTGGCAAAATACTTAGCAAAATAATTGCTACATTTTTTCACAAAACACTTGCAAATTTTCCCAAACAGTGTTA
>CABQGZ010001007.1 GCA_902463835.1 uncultured Lachnospiraceae bacterium | reverse complement strand
CTTCGTTATATTGTGGTATCTCATAATTTTACATGGACTTCCTTTCCGCAATCTCCGCCATCTTCGCATCGTTCAGCCTCGTGTCACCCTTCACCCTGGAGTAGGACAGATAGCCGTTCATCCGGTCAATCTTCGTGAGATTGCGGCTTCCGCATTTGGGACATACGTCCATCTCCAGCTCCTGATGGCCGCAGTCATCACAGTAGGACAGGGATAGATTCACGCCCTCATAGAAGCCCATATCCATGGCGCGGCGCACCAGGGTTTTTACCGCTTCTTTATTGTAATCAATGGGGTACTTCACATACTGGATCTTCCCGCCGTTGCTAAGCTCCCAGAACCGGTACTCCAGATCCTGCTTCTCTATGGGGGTGATGTCCTCCGTCACATGACAGTGGAAGCCGTTGCTGACATATTCTCTGTCAGAAACATTCTCCACAATGCCGTATTTCTTCCGGAACTGCTTCACCTGCAGGCCACAGAGATTCTCCGCCGGCGTTGCATAGATGGCATACAGATTGCCGTCCTGCTCCTTAAATTCGTTGACCTTGGCATTGATGTGCTCCAGTACCTCCAGGGCAAACTGACCGTCCTCCACCAGAGATTTTCCGTTGTACAGCTGCTGCAATTCATTAAAAGCAGTAATACCGAAGGAAGCTGTGGCCGTCTTAAGCAGCGGCTTGATCTTGTCATGGATTCCCAGATGCCCGCCGTAAAATCCTCCTTCGCAGTAAGCCAGCGGATTGGTGGAGGCACGCATCTCCCCCAGGTATGCATAGGTACGGATGTGCAGCTGACGGATCAGCTCCAGATAATAGTCCAGCACCTCATAGAAATCACGGCTCTCCTTTCTGGCCTTTGCCAGGATCATGGGAAGGTGAAGACTCACCACGCCGATGTTAAATCTTCCTACGAACACCGGATGATCCTGATCATCTGCCGGGTACATCCCCCCTCTTTCATACCACGGGGACAGAAACGCGCGGCAGCCCATGGGACTGATGATCTCACCGTACTGCTTGTACATGCTGGCGATATAACCTTTTCCGGTAAGGCTCAGCCAGTCCGGATACATAGTCTTTCTGGAGCACTCAATGCCTGCTTCAAACACATCCTCCAGAGGCTTTCCCGGGCCGTGAAGATTCTCATCGTACAAGAATACAATCTTTGGGAACAGCACCGGCTTCTTGCATTCCTTCTTGCCCTGTCCTCTTCTTCGCACATTCAGCATGCAAATAGATGCCATCCTGGCAAAGCGGCCAGTTCCTGTTCCGGTAGTCACCGTGATAAAGGGATAATCGCCCCGGCTGCTGGCAACGGTGTTGAACTTATATTCCCAGCCCTGATAGCCCTGCTCAAATTCAATCTCAACATCCTTCCAGGCCTCCTCCTCGGCCCGCTCCCGGCTGATTCCTAAGCCCATATATTTCTCTATGTGCTTCTGATAAGACTTCTCTGCATAAGGCTCTAAGATCAGGTCCACGCTGGGCACGGTGAAGCCGCCGTACTGCTGGCTGGCTGCGCTTAAAACGATATCTCCAATGACATCAAAGGCCACCTCCAGCGTCTTTGGCTCATTGTACCACAGATTGCCCATCTCAAAACCACCGGTGAGTACTTCCTTCACGTTGAACAGGCAGCAGTTCATGGTATCCCGGCGAGCCGACATATCATGGACATAGAGGTAGCCGTCCCGGCAGGCTTGAATCTCCTCCGTGGTCATGAAAAATTTCTGGTACAGCTCCTTGTTCAGCTGGTTGAAGATCAGGCTGCGCTTGGTGGATACCAGCGCACTGTCCGTGTTGGAATTCTCCTTGTCTCCAATGTACATGATAGACTGGCTCTTTTTATATACCTCGTCCAGCATCTGCACAAAATCCTGCTTGTAATTCCGATAATCCCGGTAGCTCTTTGCCACGATGGGATTGACCTTCTCCAGGGCGCTCTCCACGATGTTGTGCAT
>CABQGZ010001006.1 GCA_902463835.1 uncultured Lachnospiraceae bacterium | reverse complement strand
CGAGAATCATCCGTCGGGGGAGGACAACCCAGGGAATGAGGAAAAGAGATCACTCACATTTGATACGTCGAAGCCAATTACACTGACAGTAGATTTCCATGGATGGACGCCCTCAGTCAACGATACGCCCACGGCGGAGAATCCAACAGTATTCCGGTCCCCGCAGGTGATCGCGGATGCATTTACCAAGATGTATCCCAATGTAACCATTGAATTTGTGCGGACAAAGCCCATTGGAACAGAGGAAGAATGTGCCCAGTGGTTTACGACCCAGATTGCTGCAAATAAATGTCCTGCAATCGCGTTTACCTGGGGGACCGCTTATCAATCCAGAGACTGGTATCTGCCCATGGACGAATACCTGGATATGCCGAACCCCTTTATCGAGGGAAATGAGCATTGGCGGGATGCCTATCCGGAATATCTCTGGACGAACCATGCGGTTGCAAATGGAAAAGGGGAAGTCGTATCGATCCCGGTAGCACTGTATCCAGGTCCCGCCACCGGTTATTATTACAACAAGGAGATGTTTGAAGCGGTTGGCATTACAGAGCTGCCACGCACCCTGGAGGAGCTGATCGACATCAAGAAGAAGCTGGAGGCTGCAGGCTACACGGGAATCGCGCCGTACGAGGGCTTCACCAAGGTAACTACAGACCAGTGGATCACCCAGTTCGTCGTAGGTCCGGCAGTGGGCAGCTACCTGATGGATCAGGTAGATTACAACAAAAATGGAGCCGTAGAGGTGAATGAACAGATACGAGGGGTCAAGGCAGGCTTATATAATCCGGTTACGAATGCGTATGCCAGAGAAGTCTGGGGACAGATGAAACGTTACTTCAATGAGGTTCTGGAGACAGGCTGGGAGACCACGGATTACTGGAAGAAATGGAGCAGCGGAGAGGTTGGCATGGTAGAGGATGGCCTGTGGCGCATGACCAACGAGAACAATAATACATACCGGGAATTTGAATACGGCATATTCCCCTGCGTGCTGATGTCAACGGATACCACGGAGTATGCGAAAGAGATTGAAATGACGGAAAAGGGCCCCTACCAGCCGGATCCGGATCTGGGCCTGAACGTGATGAAGGACGCGGTGAAGGACGATGAGGATCTTCGAAACGCGGCCATTCTGTTCCTGCAGTTTCTGACAACGCCGGAGAATGTTACCTCCCTGGTGCAGGAGAATAAGGTTACCATCGGTGCAGTCAAGGGGGCGGAAGCGCCGTCTCAGCTGGCGGAGTGGTTGAACCAGCCTTTCCCGAAGGTGCCGGTGGCGCGCTGGCCCATCGCATTTACAACAGAGCAAAATACCAACGCCAATGCGGTATTTGAGACCTGGGTGAAGGGCGGCATGAGCGATGATGCGTTTTATGACAAGATGAATGAGATTCAGCAGACAGGTGCAGACGACTATATCAAAAGTTTGAACATTGACACCTCAGGCTGGTAGGGAGATTTTTTATGAAACGGAAGCTTAAGATTACGGTGGTGCTTGTGGTCGCTGCGCTCCTGAGCGGAATGGTTGTTTATGATGGAGTGCGTGCTGCCATGTTCCATATCACGGTGGAGTCTGTTTCGTCCAATCCGGTGCCGGCCGACGGTAAGACGCCGGTTGACATTGTGCTGAAGCTCACGGACCGCAGGGGAAATCCCGTGGAGGGACATAATCTGTTTGCCCTGCCCAAAAACGGCGGCGCGCTGCGGGCGAACCGGGTAATGACCGACGGGGACGGATGCGCGCATTTTATCTATATACCATATAAACTCACCAATCTGATCAAGCTGGAGGATGTGGTTGTGGATGTGATCGATGAATCCAACTCCGTATTTGTGGAGATCAACACACGGACGTCCTTTGAGATTCAGCTGACCCCGCCGGAGGAGGAGGGAAAGGCGGACATCGACTTTGACTCCATATTTGGTGAATGACGGAAAGGGCAGGAGGACGCTTTTAACC
>CABQGZ010001005.1 GCA_902463835.1 uncultured Lachnospiraceae bacterium | reverse complement strand
CGAAAATACTATTTACATATTTCGTTGTTCAGTATACGGAAAAAAGTGTATTTTGTCAAGTCATACATTAAAATTTCGGAAAGAAATAGCAAAAATAGAGAGCGCGTTATTTGACTTTCAAAAAAAGAAACAAATTAGCGCACGACAAAAAGAACTTTTGTGGTAACTAGCCCAAAAGATATGTTTGTGTACCCATTTTTTCAAAATTTTCTTTTACATCTCGCAACAATATCTATCGTCGTTTGGAAATGCCCTCTTTTTGAGGCCGCAAAGGCGGATCCATACCACATAATGTATATTATGTGGTAAAAGACAAAAGGAAAAGGGTATGGTATTTCGAAATATCAGGAATCTTAGAAGAAATCACGATAAGACGCAGGAAGAACTTGCGGAATATTTGAATATCAAGCAGACTACTTATTCAAAATACGAACTGGGAAAAGTCAATATCCCCGTGGACGTATTCTTAAAGCTTGCGGATTACTACGATGTGTCGGTGGATTATCTGGTGGGCAGAAATGCCACCAAGGAGCTATGAAAGAATATATCGACATCCACTGCCATTGTCTGCCAGGGGTAGACGACGGCCCGGAGCGCATGGAGGAGAGCCTGCGCATGCTGGTGACGGCATACCGCGACGGAATCCGCAGTATCGTAGCAACTCCTCACTATTATCCCGGGCAGAACAACGCATCACCGGAACAAATCCGGGAAAAGCTCTGGCAGCTGAAAACAGAAGCAGCAGCCGTATGCCCGAAGCTCAGCCTGTATCTGGGCAATGAGCTATATTATAACAGCGGACTGCCGGAACTTCTGGCAGGGAAAGAAGCCTTCACTATGGCTGACTCCAGCTACGTGCTGATGGAGTTCGCCCCTGAAGTGGACTACACAGAGCTGCGGAATGGTCTCTATAGCATGCAGACCCAGGGCTTCTGGCCCATCCTCGCCCATGTGGAGCGGTATCAGCAGCTGCTGGAGGACATGGAACGAGCCAGAGAGCTGATTGAGATGGGGGTCTATCTACAGGCCAATGCATCCAGCATCCTGGGACGTCATGGCAGAAGGGAAAAACGCTTTCTGCGCAGGCTGCTGGAAGAAGAAAGGCTGCATTTTGTGGCCACCGACGCCCACGATCTGAGCGGGCGTCCGCCTGTATTGTCTAAATGTGCTGTATATCTGGAAAAAAAATATGGGGAAAGGCTTACTGAGCGGCTCCTACATGAGAATCCCCGAAAAATGATGAACAATGAGTTGTTATAGGAGAAAAGATGGAAACGAATAAGAGAAATGAAGAGACAGAGATCGATTTGAAAGAGCTTTTTTTTGTCCTTTTGGATAAGTGGCTGATCATCCTGCTGTGCGGACTGATCGGAGCGCTGGGGGCATTCGGCTATACCAAATTCATGGTGACGCCGGTCTACCAGTCCACCACGGCCATTTACATGATCAATAAGCAGGACACCAGCGCCGTGACCTACTCGGATCTGCAGCTGAGCGCCGTGCTCACCAAGGACTATATTGAGCTGTCAAAGGACCGGACGGTGCTGGAGCAGGTGATTCAGGAGCTGGATCTGCCGATGAATTATGAAAAGCTCCGGGGCATGATCAGCGTCACCTCCGCCGAGGAGACCCGTGTGATCTATATCAGCGTGCGCCATCCGGATCCCTACCAGGCTATGGCCATCACGGAGAAGGTGCAGGAGGTAGCGGCAAAGCATATCGTAGAGGTGACAAACACTGAGGCAGTGAATGTGGCGGTGAAGGCGAACCTTCCAACAACTCCCACCGGCTACAACCTGAAGCGGAACACCATGCTGGGTGCAATGCTTGGAATTGTTCTTGTGGCAGGCATTGTATTGGCACAGTACCTGCTCAACGACAAGCTTAAGACGCCGGATGATATTGAGCACTATCTTGGCTTAAGTACACTGGGAAGTATTCCGTTGGAGGAAGAACAGGACAAG
>CABQGZ010001004.1 GCA_902463835.1 uncultured Lachnospiraceae bacterium | reverse complement strand
GATGATATGCGTCACGAATTCCAAGCGAAAATGCCTGAAGTGGCTGATAAAATCAGCTTTTACATTGGGGATGTTCGTGATTTACAGTCAGTGAAAAATGCTATGCATGGTGTGGATTATATATTCCATGCAGCAGCTTTAAAGCAGGTACCTTCTTGTGAGTTCTTTCCGATTGAAGCGGTTAAGACCAATGTTCTTGGTACTGAAAATGTTTTGAATGCGGCTATTGATGCAGGTGTAAAATCTGTTGTATGCCTGTCTACCGATAAGGCTGCTTATCCTGTGAATGCTATGGGTACATCCAAGGCGATGATGGAAAAGGTTATTGTGGCAAAGGCTCGTACTACTAAGGCTACCAAGATTTGTTGCACTCGTTACGGTAATGTTATGTGTTCCCGCGGTTCCGTCATCCCTCTATGGATTGATCAGATTCGTGAAGGTAACCCAATCACTGTCACATCCGGCGAAATGACACGTTTCATAATGTCTTTGGAAGAAGCGGTGGATTTGGTGCTGTTTGCTTTTGAACATGGCGAATCAGGCGATATCTTAGTACAGAAGGCTCCTGCTTGTACCATTCAGACACAGGCAATGGCTGTTTGTGAACTGTTTGGTGGGGACAAGTCGTCAATCAAAGTGATTGGTATTCGTCATGGAGAGAAGATGTATGAAACTTTGCTGACTAACGAAGAGTGTGCGCATGCTGTTGATATGGGCAACTACTATCGTGTTCCGTGTGATAAGCGTGGTCTAAACTACGATAAATATTTTAACAAGGGTGATGCAGATCGTAACACACTAACAGAGTTTAATAGCAATAACACGCAATTGTTAAATGTTGAAGAAACCAAAGCAAAGATTGCTGCCCTTACATATATCCAAGAACGCTTGACAGATGAAAAGTAAGCAGAACCATGGCAGAAAAAGAGGAGAGAAGAATTATGAGTAACGTAGATATTGCAGTTGCCGGAACCGGCTATGTGGGACTGTCTCTGGCTGTTCTTTTAGCACAGAAAAACCATGTCACCGCTGTGGATATCATACCGGAAAAGGTAGAGATGATCAACAACCGCAGATCACCGATTCAGGATGATTATATCGAAAAATATCTGGAAGAAAAGGAACTGGATCTGACTGCAACCCTGGATGGTGTGACAGCATATAAAAATGCAGAATTTGTCGTTATTGCAGCGCCGACAAATTATGACAGTAAGAAAAACTATTTTGATACCAGCGCAGTAGAGTCTGTTATCAAACAGGTAATGGAAGTTAATCCCAATGCCATCATGGTAATCAAGTCTACCATACCGGTTGGCTATACATCATCTATCCGCGAAAAAACCGGCTCTAATAATATTATTTTCAGTCCGGAATTTTTAAGAGAATCGAAAGCGCTGTATGACAATCTGTATCCGTCTCGTATCATAGTGGGAACAGATTTGGAGAACGCAAGATTGGTGGAGGCGGCTCACACCTTTGCAGGACTTTTACAGGAGGGCGCTCTGAAAGAAGATATTGATACCCTCTTTATGGGATTTACCGAAGCAGAAGCGGTAAAGCTTTTTGCGAATACATATCTTGCTCTTCGGGTATCTTATTTTAATGAACTGGATACCTATGCAGAGCTGAAAGGTCTGGATACCCAGCAGATCATCAACGGCGTGTGTCTTGATCCGCGGATTGGCGCTCATTATAATAATCCCTCCTTTGGCTATGGCGGATATTGTCTGCCCAAGGATACCAAGCAGCTTCTGGCCAATTATGAGGATGTGCCGGAGAATCTGATCGAAGCAATTGTAGAATCGAATCGTACCCGCAAGGATTTTATTGCTGACCGTGTATTGGAGATTGCAGGTGCATATGGGGCAAACAGTTCTTATGATGTGAGCAAAGAGAAAGAGGTGGTTGTCGGGGTATACCGTCTGACCATGCAGAGCACCAGCGATAACTTCCGCCAGAGCTCTA
>CABQGZ010001003.1 GCA_902463835.1 uncultured Lachnospiraceae bacterium | reverse complement strand
TGGGTTTGAGATTGAAATGAATTTCGATAGAAATGTGTCTTGTCTTATCGCTGTCGATGTGTTCATGGACAACGATTTCTTTAATCAGACGGTTTAGGGTGGCTGCGTCCAGCTCCGTGATGTCGGCATATTCCTGAATGGCGTCCACCCATTGTTTGGCGTCCATAGCCAGCCGCATTTCATCGGCCAGCTTCTTGCGTCCCTGTGCAACCCGTTCTTTCAACTCGGCCTGTTCTTTCTGCGTCTTGTCCAGCATGAGATTGAAGTTGGCTTCGCTGATCCGCCCGGCAACCATGTCCTCGTAGAGCCGCAGCACCATCTTTTCCAGCACCTCAATCCGTTCCTCGTCTTTTGTCAGGGAACGCTCCAACGCTTCCCGCTGGCCTTTCTGTTCGGCTTCGCAGGTGTTGGTCAGCTTCCCGGCAATGGCTTCCCCATCGGTCAGGGCAGCCTTGGCGCACTCCCGGATTTTGTTCAGGACAAGGTGGTAAAGGGTATTGTATTCCACCCGGTGCTGGGAACAGTGGTTCTTGCCGAACGCACCATAGGTCTTACAGGCGTAAATCTGCTGCGGGTGCTTGGCGTGGGTGGTGCGGATGGTCAGCGACTTACCGCACTCGCCACACTTGATAATTCCGGCAAACAGGCTGGTTTCCCCATTCTGCCGGGGGCGCTGGCGGGATTTCAGCTTGTCCTGCACAATGGCAAAACTTTTGCTGTCAATCAACGGTTCGTGCCGTTCCTCCACCACAATCCAGTCCTGCGGCTTCTTCTCGCCAATGGTGCCGATTTTGAAGCGGTAGTCCTTCTTCTGGGAAGCGATTGCCCCGGTATAAACGGGATTCATCAGGATGTCCTTTATCACGGAGAAATCCCACATATACCTCCCGTTTTCCGGGTCTTTCTTTTCCCATTTGGTGCGGACATTGCGGAAACCCCGTTCCCGGTTCCACCATGTAGGGCAAGGCACCTTTTGTTCTTCCAGTCTGCGCCGGATGAAGTTGGGGCCGTGTCCTTCCAGCGCCCAAAGGAAGATTTGCCGGACAATAGGGGCGGTTTCCTCGTCCACCAGCAGGTGGTTTTTGTCCTCCGGGTCTTTCCGATACCCAAAGGGAGCCACGCAGCCGGTAAACTGGCCTTGCTGGGCTTTCAGAAGATACGAGGAATGCACCTTCTTGGAAATGTCCTTGCTGTACATCTCGTTCAGGATGTTCTTGAACGGCGCAATGTCGTTGTTGTCCCGCATAGTGTCGATACCGTCATTCATGGCGATATAGCGGACGCCGTGACGAGGGAAGAAGTCCTCGATCAGTGTACCGGTCTGCAAGTAATTTCGACCCAACCTTGATAAATCTTTCGTTATCACAAGATTTATCTGCCTGCGCTCGATGGCCTTTAACATCCGTTTCAGGTCGGGGCGCTCCATGTTCAGCCCCGTGTAGCCATCGTCCTGATAGACTGCAACAACCTCCCATCCCTGCTTTTCGCAGTAGCTTTCCAGCATATCCCGCTGGTTGGCAATACTGGCGCTCTCCCCGTCAAGGTCATCGTCTTTGGAAAGCCTGCAATAGATGGCCGCCCGGAAGCTGCCCGCCAGAATTGCGTCCATGCCTGTGTATTCATATCCGTTCATCATAACCGTTTACCCGCACAATCCAGACGGAACACGGTTCTTCTGAACCTCGTCTTTATTATATCCTAAATCTTGTGTTTTCGCAAGATTTTCCTTCCCGGTATTCTGCCCATATTTTTGGGCAATCAGGCTCACAAAGACATCCGCTGCGTCCAGCTCGCCGTCAAAAACTGTGGTAACATGAATCTCTGTTTTCGTTTTTGCCATAGGCAGTTATCCTCCATAATAGAATAGCCAGACAAGGAGAAGGTCGGCAACGAAGTCCGGCAACGGGCTTCAAAAAACCTCAAAACCATCTCTGTCTGGCGGTTTGGTTACAATTTATATTTTCTT
>CABQGZ010001002.1 GCA_902463835.1 uncultured Lachnospiraceae bacterium | reverse complement strand
TTAGGAACGTCAGACAGCCTCTATGACAAAATCATGGCAGAGGATGGAGTGATCGCAAAAGTTGAAGATTGCGGATATTTTGTAAATGGTCACATGGCAGATATCTCTATGAGAGCTAAACTTAGAGGACTGAAAAATACAAATGGTGATCCATTGTTTAAACAGGATTTGCAGGGAACTACACAGTATGCACTTGATGGATCCCCAATGAACTTCCCAAACAACGGTGCGTTTGATAAATCAAAAGCTCTCATGATCTCCGGAGATTTCTCGCAGCTTGTATATTCTATCCGTCAGGATATTACATTTAAGCTGTTCACAGAAGGTGTTGTCCAGAATACGGACGGAACCATCGCATACAATCTTATGCAGAACGATATGGTTGCGCTTCGTGCAGTGATGCGTCTTGGATGGGAAATCCCGAACCCGATCAATTCACTGAAGACAGACAAGACCAAGAGATGTCCGTTTGCAGTTCTGAAATCCGGTGAGTAAGGGAAGGTGATGATCCATGCAGGTCACGTATGGATATTATGCAGACGAATATGGAGGAAGAACCATTCCGGAACAGGACTTTCGAAAAGCCGAAAGGCAGGCGGAAGCCTATATCCGGCATTTGACTTATGTGAAAGGTGATATCTTTGCTGTGGAAAATGACGCGGTAAAAGATGCTGTTTGCGCTGCAGCAGAGGTTTATTACAAATACAATGCACAGCAGCAGTCAGAAACCCCGTTGGTGAAGTCAGAAAATAATGACGGATACAGTGTCACTTATGTTACAGAGCAGACGGATGGAAAGACAGCAGAAGAGATTGTGAAGAAAAAGGTATATGATGCGGTATATCCTTATCTTCTTCCTACTGGATGGCTGTCAAGAAAGGTGGGGATGCGTTGTGATCACAAATATGGATGTGACTGTTTATAACAGGAAATACGATGAGACCACTCATTTTGATACCTGGTCCCGGACAGTCTTGCACGGCGTTCATGTTTATGTAGATCATAAGGCCGCAGTTTCAGATAACGGTCTGAACAGTGCGGAAGTCTATAAGATCCGTATTCCTGCGGATATTCCAGAAGCAGATCAGTATCTCCCGCCGGAAGAGTATGCCTGTTGTGGAGGCTTCGGAAACTGGACTATACAGAACGGGGATCAGATCGTGCTCGGTGAGTGCTGTCAGGAGATTGAGAAGCCGGCGGATTTGAAAAAGCTGTTCCAGAGGCATTGTAAGGTGACAAGCTGGTCAGATAACCGGTTTGGGACGCTTCCACATTGGAGGGTCGGAGGTGAGTAGATGGCTGGCAAGAAAGCATTTTCAATCAATACGCCACGTGGAAGTATCACCACGGTTACGAATTCAGACGGATCGGTAACGGCAGAACTGAAATGGGCACCTGGCTTTTCAGAGCGAAAAGAGGGTGCTTTTTCCAATGCACAGGAATTCGTCGATTCAGAATGCCTGCGCTATATGAATCCACTGACTCCGAGAAGAACCGGGATGCTGATCAAGTCCGGAACGCTTGGAACGGTGATCGGATCCGGATCAATCGAGTATATCACTCCGTATGCACGCCGCCAGTACTATGAACACAAGACAAGGTCAAAATGGTTTGAAACCATGAAAGCAAGCAAGAAGGATGTTATAAGGGAAGGGGCAGAGAAGATTGCAGGAAAATAAGAAGACGCCAATCATCGAAAGTATCCGGGAATATGTGAAGTCCTACCCAGGCATTAACAACCGGAAGATCAATATCGATTATCTCGGTGACGGAATGGAATACTCCATTGATCCGATCGGAGCAGATCCGATATACAAGAAATATGTGGATGGCTCCTGCCTGAAACAGTTCCAGTTCGCTCTGACAAGTAAGGAAGCTTATGACGGGGACGCCAGAACAGGAATCGCAAACAGCGGGTTCTATCAGGACTTCGAGGAGTGGACACAACAGAACAATATGAATGATAT
>CABQGZ010001001.1 GCA_902463835.1 uncultured Lachnospiraceae bacterium | reverse complement strand
TGATAAAGATGTCGCCGGGGAAAAATGTGTGTGGATCTCCGTCGATAATCACCGTATATTCATTTTCCAGAGGCATGATGATCTCAAGAACTGTATGCCAGTGAAGGGGATAATTTTCCGCTTCGACATTGTGATAAAGCTTTATGCCGCTGCATGTGTCGTATGCAACGGTCTCACGTGTTCCATTTAATAATTCGATCATAACACAGCATCCTCTCTATGTCTGCGGGAGTTCGGCAAATGCGGAATTACCCCAGACTTTTTTCGTAAAGTATAAAATCAGTATAAAAGGAAAAGGCGGGACAGACAAGGAAAGATGCCGCTAAAATAGCAAAAATTGAGCAGCGGAAAGCAAGAAGTAAAAAGAAAATGTTTCATGGCTGGTCTATACTATGTGTGTCAGGATAGAGCAAGCTGACAGAAGCTTTGTCAGCAAAGAGCAGGTAAGCGTGGCTTTGCAGACAGCGCGGGCAGAACTGTGACTGGAAAGAGGAGGAGAGCAGCGATGGAACTTGTAAAAGATGAAAGAAAGTGTAAGGAAATAGAGGAGTGCGCCAGGAAACTTGTGTCAGAACTTACCCTGGAAGAAAAGGCTTTTCAGATGGTACATACCGCTCCGGCAGTGAAGCGTCTTGGAATAAAAGCATACAACTGGTGGAATGAGGCCCTTCACGGAGTGGCAAGGGCGGGAACGGCAACGCTGTTTCCACAGGCAATCGGTCTGGCTGCCACCTTTGATGAGGATTTTATGGAACGGGTGGCGGATGCAATCTCCACGGAGGGCAGAGCAAAATTCAATCTGCAGCAGCAGTATGACGATACGGATATCTACAAAGGATTGACCTTCTGGGCTCCCAACATCAATATTTTCCGTGATCCCAGATGGGGGAGAGGCCATGAGACCTTCGGGGAGGATCCCTATCTGACTTCAAGGTTGGGGGTGCGTTTTATACAGGGAATCCAGGGGCATGATGAGAATTATCTGAAGGCAGCGGCCTGTGTCAAGCATTTCGCGGTGCACAGCGGGCCGGAGGAGCTGCGCCATAGCTTTGACGCCAGAGTGAGCATGCAGGATCTGTGGGAAACGTATCTTCCAGCTTTCCAGGCATGTGTAGAGGAAGGGCGGGTGGAGGCTGTCATGGGCGCTTACAACCGCACCAACGGCGAGCCCTGCTGCGGAAGCAGGACGCTCCTTGGGGATATTTTGCGAAAAGAATGGGGCTTTGGGGGCCATGTAGTCTCAGACTGCTGGGCCATCAAGGACTTCCATGAGGGTCACGGAGTGACTGCCGGCCCCCTGGCGTCGGTGGCCCTTGCTGTGAACAGCGGATGCGACTTGAATTGCGGCAATCTGTTCCTGTATGTGGCGGAGGCGGTGCGACAGGGAATGATTCCTGAAGAGCGGGTGGATGAGGCGCTGGTACGTCTCTTTGCGGTGCGGATGAAGCTGGGGATACTGGAGAAAGACGGAACCGATCCTGACAACAATCCCTATGATAAGATTCCCTACACGGTAGTGGATTCCGCGCCGATGCAGGCCCTGAATCTGGAAGCCGCTGAAAAATGTATGGTATTGCTGAAAAATGAAAACGATCTGCTGCCCCTTGATCCCACAAAATTGAGAACAATCGGCGTCATTGGACCAAACGCCGATAACCGGCGGGCGCTGGTTGGCAATTATGAGGGTACGGCGTCCCGCTACATTACCATTTCTGAAGGAATCCAGGACTACGTTGGCGATTCTGTCCGGGTGCTTGTGTCGGAAGGCTGCCATCTGTATAAGGACAGGATCAGCAATCTGAGCCAGGGCAGCGACCGGGATTCAGAGGTGCGCGGAATCTGTCAGGCCAGTGACGTGGTGATCCTCTGTCTGGGGCTGGATCCGGGGTTGGAAGGAGAGGAAGGCGACGAGGGAAACCAGTACGCCAGCGGCGACAAGCCGGATCTGAAGATTCCGGGTCATCAGCAG
>CABQGZ010001000.1 GCA_902463835.1 uncultured Lachnospiraceae bacterium | reverse complement strand
TCCTTATCCTGGATGAGGCCACCTCCAGTATCGACACCCACACGGAGCTTTTGGTGCAGCAGGGAATCGAGGCGCTGCTTGCAGGGAGAACCAGCTTTGTGATTGCGCATCGACTGTCCACCATTCAGAAAGCGGACAGGATCTTTGTGATCGATCAGGGCGGTATCCTGGAGCAGGGAAGTCCGGCGGAGCTGATGGCGCGAAAGGGACATTACTACCAGTTGTATATGGCGCAGTTTAAGAATGTGGCTCCGCTATAAAATATGCGTAAAATGCGGAAGAGTGCAGTTTTGCAAAAAAAGGGTCCCCCATACCAGGAGACCCTAATTTTTTGTTATACGCTTTCAAATTCTTTTACAATCTCCTCCGAAGGCGGAGCCGTCAGAAGACTCACCACCACAATGGCAATGCTGGCGCAGATAAATGCGGGAAGCAGCTCATAGATGGCAAGGACGCCGCCCATAGGAGCGATCAGATACTTCCATACGAATACCATGACGCCGCCCACGATCATTCCGGCCAAAGCGCCGTTACGGTTGGAACGCTTCCAGAACAGGGCAAAGAGCATAACGGGACCGAAGGAGGCGCCGAAGCCTGCCCAGGCAAAGGATACGATACCGAAGACGGAACTGTTCGGATCTGCGGCAAGTACAACACCGATAACCGCGATGACAACTACCGTCAGCCGGGCTGCCACCATGGAAGCCTTCTGGGAAAGCTTGACGCCCAGGACGTCGTGCAGCAGGTTCTGGGATACGCTGGAGGATGCAGCCAGAAGCTGTGAGTCGGAGGTGGACATGGTGCAGGCCAGAATTCCAGCCAGAATCAGACCGGCCATAATGATTGCCAGTACACCGTGATTGCTCAGCAGCATTGCAATCTTGATGATCAGCTTTTCAGATTCAGAACCTGCCAGTGCTTCCACAGCACCAGCCTTCGTCATGGAATAGCCGATGATGCCGATGAAAATGGCGATAAACATGGAGATGACCACCCACACGGAAGCGATTCTCCTGGAAAGCTTCAGCTTGTTCTCATCTTGAATTCCCATGAAGCGAAGCAAAATGTGAGGCATGCCAAAGTAACCAAGTCCCCAGGCCAGTGTAGAAGCGATTTTCAGCGCGCCGTATGGAACAGCAGCGCCGGTGGCAGGATCGTGGGTGGCAAACATGGTGGTAAAGCCGGAAAGCGCCTGCGCATTGCTGACGACCGCGTCCAGCCCGCCGGCGATGTTGATACCGAAGATCACTACGATGATCAGTGCAGCGGTCATGACAATACTCTGGATCAGATCCGTCGTGCTTGCCGCGAGAAATCCGCCCAGGGCCGTATAGGCAACGATGATAATGGCGCTGACAATCATGGCTGGCAGATAAGGAACGCCAAACAGCGTGGAAAACAGTTTTCCGCAGGCAGCAAATCCGGATGCGGTATAGGGTACAAAAAAGATCACGATAAGAATCGCTGAGATGGCCAGCAGAGCCTTGCTCTTATCCCGGTAACGGTTGGAAAAGAAATCGGGCAGGGTGATGGAATTGTTGGCCTTCACGGTGTAGCGGCGCAGCCTTTTTGCTACAATAAGCCAGTTGAGGTATGTTCCGATGGCAAGGCCGATGGCTGTCCATCCGGCGTCTGCGATACCGGTCAGGTACGCCACGCCCGGCAGCCCCATGAGAAGCCAGCTGCTCATGTCGGAGGCCTCAGCGCTCATGGCAGTGACGATGGGACCAAGCTTGCGTCCCCCAAGATAGAAATCTCCAACATTCTTGTTTTTCTTTGAAAAAGAAAGTCCGATGAGGACCATGGCTGTCAGGTAGAGCCCCATGATAATCAAAAGTCCGATGGTTGTTCCAGTCATAATTTTACTCTCCTTTGTTAAAAATGTGCTAAAAATATTGATACGAACTTATGCAAGTATACCACAAGTAAAAGTAGACTGCAATACAGAATGAATTATAGACTAAAGTACAG
>CABQGZ010000999.1 GCA_902463835.1 uncultured Lachnospiraceae bacterium | reverse complement strand
AACAGACATTTGTTTTGCTCATTTGGCGTGCAGTTTCCGACAGTGGGCGAATCTCTCCAAGGCGAGTTGCCAGAGCTTCCAGTTCCGCAGCATAATTGAGCGTTTCGAACTGCTGAAATGCTGTAAGCATATCAGCTGCGCCCACGCATACGCCGTGGTTTTCCAGCAAAGCGATGTTGCAGCCCTGTTCAAACACTTTCCCCACCTCTGCACTGAGTGTTTGACTTCCGGGAATGGCATAAGCCGCCATTTTTATGTTCTTGCACATATACCGCACCGTTGGAGTCAGGTTAAGTTCCGGAAGCCTGCGAACGACAGAGAATGCAACGAGTGCAGGTGGGTGCGCATGCAAAACAGCGTTTAGATCCGGACGCAGCTTATAGACCGATCGATGGAAAGGCAGCTCTGAGGAGGGCGCATGAGGGCCTTCGCAATCGCCGTTGGGGCGAACGCAGATGATGTCCCTTCTGGTAAGCGAACCCTTGTCGATACTGGCAGGCGTGATCCAAATGTTTCCCTCATTATCTCGGACCGACAGATTGCCGCCAGACATGGAGGTGAGTTTTTTGTCGTAGACCCTCTGCATAAACATTACAATCTGATCTGCGGGGTGAATGTATTGAATATTCATGATGAAAGCTCCTTATAAAAATCACATAGTTTTCTATATGCCGCTTCCCATCCTAATGTATGGTTCGGCGTATAAGTCTCCATGTCAACTGATTCCCGAACAACATCGCGCAGATCATCAATACTCTTGATGTCACCCAGAGCCATAGCTTGAGCAAGGATATTTCCAAGGGCTGCACCCTCCACCGGGCCTGTAATGACCGGACGGTCAATGGCATCTGCCGCAAGCTGGTTAAGAAAGCGGTTTTGCGAACCACCACCAACGATGTGCAGCCTATCAATGCGATGTCCCTTGATGTCTTCAAGGCGTTCCAGTGCCCAGCGGTACTTTAGTGCAAGGGATTCATAGATACAGCGCGCCATCTGCCCAACGCTCTCGGGAATCTGCTGGTTTGTTCTTCGGCAAAAGCCTTGTATTTTTTCAGACATCCCCCCGCCGGAGAAGAATTCTCCATAATCCGGGTCGATGATAGATCGGAAGGGCTCTGCCTGTTTTGCCTGATCCACGATCTCATCCCAAGAGTATAGCATTCCTTCCTTTTGCCATTCACGGCGGCACTCTTGAATGAGCCACAGTCCCATAATGCTTTTAAGTGGACAAAAGCCTCGTTGAATCGTCCCTTCGTTTGAGAAGTTTGCATCACGCACCGTCCTCTCCAGAACGGGACGATCTGTTTCCACACCAAACAACGACCATGTTCCGCTGGAGCAGAAAGCAAAGTTGCCGTTTCCGGGAATAGCAGCCACAGCCGAGGCCGTATCATGCGTACCAACGGCGGCAAAAGCCGCTTGGTTGATTCCAAGTTCCTTCGCCAGTTCCGAACGCAGCTTGCCACGAAGATCCCCTGCATAATCTATCCTTGTGAAAATCCTCTCCGGCAGACCAAGTTTGCAGATGATTTCTCTGTCCCAATCTCGCTTCTCCGGAGAATACAGCATGGTGGTCGTCACATTCGTGTATTCCGATGCCTTTTCACCGGTTAGAAAATATCCCAATAGATCTGGCATCAGCAGCAATGTTTCAGCGTTCTGCAGGGCTGCATCATCCTCGCACCTGCGCCGCATGAGCTGAAAAATGGTGTTGAAGTTCATGGCGGCAATACCGGTACGGGCGAAGATATCAGCAAAGTCCAGCTGCTTCCAGACCTCGGCCATATCCTCCTCCCGAGCGTAGCGGTAGGCTCTTGGGTTGGAAAGAAGATTCCCATTCTTGTCCAGTAAGCCGTAATCTACACCCCATGCGTCGATGCCAAAGCAGTCAAGCTCGCCCATATTAGCCTGCCGAAAGGCAAGAAAGCCGAGCTTAAGTTGTTGGTAAAGATACGGCAGATCCCAATAGAACACAC
>CABQGZ010000998.1 GCA_902463835.1 uncultured Lachnospiraceae bacterium | reverse complement strand
GAGTTTGAGGCATGGACGCGCGACGCGGAGCAAAAGCGGGACGCCGCGCTGGAACCGTATGCACGCGCAGAAAGCGAGGAAGAACGGCAGCGCATCGCAGATGCGCTGGCGGAGGAACTGAATCAACTATAATGGATTTAGAGTGACGTCCGTGTCGGCGCTGCCTTAGTGGAACCAAATTCCGTGTGCCTCCAGACATTTTTTCAGCTCGGGATACGCCTTTCTGCTTAATGGGATGCAATCCTGACAACCATGGAGTTGTAAAAAGAATACGTTTCCTCCATTTTCAACGCGGATACCCTCAATATAGTTCAGATTAACCAGGAAAGACTGATGGCATCGAAAGAACTTGTCTTTGCTAAAAATCTGCTCCAGATTTTTCAGTGTATCATTCAGCGTTATGGACACTCCGTTGTTTTGATGAATGCACGCCTTCCGGTTGATCCGCTCAATATATAGGATCTCTTCTTCCGCAAGAAAGACATACCCTTGGCTGACCATTATCCCTATTTTTCTACTGGACGGCTCTGCTTCCTTTCCATGAGCCGCATGGGATGCCGCAATTCTTTCCAATGACTGTTCCAAGCGAAAAGACGAAAGCGGCTTTGTCAGAAAATCCAATGGAGAATAATCGTAGCCTTTTAGCGCCCACTCAGCATGCCCCGTTAAAAATATATATGGGATCTGCGGATACGCTTTCTGCAAATAAGCAGCAACTTCGAAGCCTGATACACGCCCCATTTCCACATCGACTAGCACGGCATCCGGCGGGTCAGCTCGGAGGGAGGCGCTGAGGTCATCCATATTGTTTGCGATTTCTGCTTTATCCACCAATGGAGATTGTTCCAACATGCTTTTGGTAGCTGCCAAAGACGCAGCATCATCGTCAATTACTAAAATTTTCATGTCCGTCCTCGCTCTGATTGATCCTGTCGGGAATCTGTACCACTATGCTGATTTTTTGCCCATCGAGCTCGATAAAAAAAGCTCCACCATACTTTTTTGCAATACGTTCGATATTCTTCAGTCCAATCCCCTCGTGACTCGGCTTTGTGCTGATATTCATTTCAGCGGCATGAGTCAAGCTGTCCGGATCCCTAAGAAACGGATTTGTTACTTTGATGACAGACCGGCCAGCCCGTTTCATGACAAGAAGCTCCATCCATCGGTTTGGAGCTTTGTACTGTGTTACTTCTTCCATTGCATTTTGCAGCATATTGCCCAGAACGCGGTTCAGCTCAAATGCAGAGCATGCAATCTGCTTCATATCGTGCTTGATGGAGCAGATAATGGAAATTCCCTGCTGTTCAGCGCGGGCAATATAGTCACTGATAAGCGCACTGACCGCAGGACCATCCAGTGGAATTACCTCGTTGCTTCGGCGAACTTCCTCTGACAGCTTTTCTGTATACTCACGACAAGCATCAATCTGATTAGAAGAAAGCAACCCGCAGATCGTGTGGACATGAATCAAGAAATCATGTCTTTGAGACCGGATGGCGTGAAAAAAGCGCTGGGAAGCTTCCTGAGCATCTTCCAGATAGGAAACTTCGCTGATCAGCAAAGAATAGGAAAACGCGACATACATTCCAATGGCAAAGAACGCAAACACGCTCAGCCAAAGGCCTGCCATTGCGATACCGGACGTCAGATATGCCATTGCAATCAGGATAGCAGTCTGAAAAAGCTGCGCCAGAACAATCCATATCTGCCGGGCACGAAAATCCTTCTCTGACGCTGAATCCCACAAAAGCTGCCACCTTTCACGGTTTACAAGGCGAAGCCTACCAGATAGTGCCGCATATACGCCGCCCACCATCAGTGTTATCTGTATAATTTGAGCAAGAATTGCGTCAAAGTATTGGCAGAGCAACCACAGCTGTTGGAACGCAAGGGCTGTCTCTGCACACAGGAGAGCAGCAGAAAAGGTCAGGAGTCTCTCATGCTTCTCGCTGTACATCCATGCTGTTGCCAAAC
>CABQGZ010000997.1 GCA_902463835.1 uncultured Lachnospiraceae bacterium | reverse complement strand
GAACCTCATTAGTCTATACTCGGGCCCATAGCATTTGCAATCTGCTACTTGTTGGTTCCTTTTGACGGATTGGAATATGGTGCGCGAATTTGCTTTGCACTATACGTCTGGATGATAGTTTGGTGGGCGCTCAAGCCTATTCCGTGGGTAGCTACTACCGTGCTGCCGTTGCTGCTATTCCCTTTGCTTGGGATTATGAAGCTTCAGGATGTCACGGCAGCCATGTTTGGCCAGCGGATTATGCTCCTGCTGATGTTCATTTTTATGCTGGGCAATACCGTTGTCCGGGTTGGCATCGGCAAACGGATGGCGGTCAATCTGTTGGCCGCAAAATGGGTTGGCGGAAGGATCAATCGATTCATTATCGTATATATGCTGACAGCTGCGATTCTGCAGGCGATTTTCAGTGTTGTCGGACTGATCGTGACCCGTTAACAAATGAAAAGGCGGATCTCATATCATTTTGGCAGGCGCATATGGAATGCTGGCATGATCAATGGTTACGATTCAGGGTTCTCCGCAAAACATTTTGACGCTGTCCATCTATGAGGAAATCATTGGCTCCAAAATATCTTTTACGCAATGGATGATGCCTGGCTTAATCTGCGCGCTCATCCTGGGGCCGATTGTCTACCTTGTGCTAAGACTGATCTATCGGAAGGACGATATTCAGGAAATTCCCAACGGCAGTCAGTTTTTTGTGCAGCAGAAAGCTGAAATGGGTAAAATGACCGCTCAGGAAAAGCGTCTATGGGTCATTGTAGGTATCATCATTTTCTTGTGGGTTTTCTCCACGTTTGTTAAGATTCCCGGTGTGGATTTCTTCTGGGTATCGATTATGGGCATGGTTTTGCTGTATCTAGTGCCAGAAAATCCCAAAGAGTCTGTCAACGGATTTTTGACTATTGATGATTTGAAGAAGATCAACTGGGATAATATCATGCTGGTCACCGGCGCCATTGGATTCTCGGGGATTCTTGTCAAATTTGGTCTAATTGATTATTTTGCCAACAGTCTGAAGGGAATCAATGGGTTCCTGTTGATTATTGTGGCGGCGGTAGCCACCGCGCTGATGACGAACTTCCTTGCGGGCATGGCAACGGCGACCGCCATGGCAACGCTCCTGCTGCCGTTGGTAGCTACCACTGGCGTGCATCCACTGATCCTTGCGAAGCTGATTGCTGCCATGTCTATTGGGCTGATGGTTCCTTGGGCTGGCACCGCTGCGGCAGTGACCTTTGGCAGTCAGCGACTTGAGATGAAGGAGATGGTAAAAGTTGGCGTCATAATGATCGTTGTATGCAGTACTGTTCTGATTGGCCTTAACTTGTTGCTCTCTCAGGTTCCTGCGTGGTATCCTTCGGTAGGCGCATGACACTGCTCTGCTTCATTATCGCATTTTCGGCAACCTTGATCGGCAGTCTGACGGGATTGGGTGGCGGTGTGATTATTAAGCCCGCCATGGATCTGTTCACCGGAAACAGCATTTCGCTTGCTCAGATTTCGATTCTTTCATCTGTTACTGTTTTTTCCATGTCAGTATACTCTACGATTAAAGGACTACGAAACAAGGTTGTATTGCCGATGGCTCAAATGATCCCTCTGGGTATATCCGCCGGGTTTGGCGGGTATGCCGGAGAGCGATTGTTTAGACAGGTTTCGGCATACTTTGGAGAAAACGTATGCAGAAATGTTCAGGCTTTCGCACTTCTGGCTTTGATTACCGGGGTTCTGATCCTCTACTGCCTTAAAGAAAGAATTCATCCATTGGCGCTTCGGAACATCGTTACAATTTGCGGAATTGGATTTATTCTGGGGTGTATTTCCTCTTTCTTGGGGATTGGTGGCGGCCCGATTAATGTGATCATGCTCAGCCTGCTGTTGTCGTTCGATGATAAACAATGTGTGTTTGGATCGCTGTTTGTTATCATTTTCGCACAACTGATCAAAATACTATCTGTGGTAACGGCAGGCAATTTTTCTGTAC
>CABQGZ010000996.1 GCA_902463835.1 uncultured Lachnospiraceae bacterium | reverse complement strand
GCCTGGGAAAGAACCGGGGAATGGAACTGCAAATCCTTATGTTGGACTTAAAACCGCACTTGGAACAGTATCTGATTACAGCACGGGATTTAGCAACTCAAACCTGTCATTAAATGACACCGACACCTGGAGCATCAACTACAATTCCATCAGCTATATGACAGATGCGGCACTAAAAGCAGGATTCTGTTTGTTTGGGGAACCATTGACAGCAGAGGAGCTTTCACTTTTGTCCCCCAATCTTCTGGAAGGAATGGAATGCTCCGGCTCCGCATTGTATTACGGATGGAAGGAGCTGGACAGTGTGCAGCTGAAGATCACAAAATCCTCCTGGAGTACTCCGGTTCTGGTTAATGTCACGGGAGCTGGCAAAGAGAACATGGGCGGGGATTATATCCTTCCCACTGAAGACTCTGTCATCTCAAGCTTTGGGGATTTAATCTTTCACGCGTATGAGTATACCGACGAAACATCCGATTCCATTTCACTCTGGGCAGACTTCGAAAAAGATTCCATCCATTATTCCGTTTCTACCCACTCCGCGCTGGCAGAAGCGGCCCAAGCAAAAGCTGCCCTCTACGACGTAATGCTTTGCTTTGCTGGCACCGATAAAGTTCCTGATTTAAGCGTTTTGCACATGAAGGGCCAATATGAGTGGATCGATGAGACACTTTCTCTGGAAGAAGCCAGAAACAATGCTGACTTTGGCGCCTACCTGCCCAAACAACTGCCCAAAAACTTCTCCGAAGAATCCATCCACCGCTATAAGGATCAGAACTCCGATTACCTTTCCGGCCTCTGGACCTACGGACTTTTCAGCTTCCAATGGCGCGTGTCTTATCTGGAGAAACGCGATCAGAAGCGCATCACCACTCCAGCCGACAAGCAAAATTATGATCTGTCTCTATATCCCATACCAAGAGCAGAATCTGTGCCAGAGGAGTTACGAGAAATTGTAGATAACCCCATTTTCGCTCTGGAGGAGCTGACCCTGGATGTGGTCTACGCCAGAGCCTATAAGGTAAAAGAAGCCGGTGATACCGCCGGATACCGGATTGATTTCTCAGTCCTGTACAACGACCGTGTCATTGAGATTCGTTCCAAAGGCGTTTCACCCGAATGGGTGTATAAGCAACTGATGGAACTGAAATAATGTTCTATTTCCATGCATACAAAAGGCAGAGTGACTGTGCTCTGCCTTTTCACCTAATATTTTTTAGAACTGCTGTGCGCACTGGGAGAATTTCTGCTTTGCTTCTTCCACCTTCATGGTCTGTGCTCCCGGGACAGGATAATAACCTTTGCTGTGCATCATATTGAATACATCCTGCTGAATTGCGTGTTCCTTTGAAAGACAATCCAGAATCGTATTCCTGACATTTGTGTGCATGCACTCAGTTGCAAACAGATTGTAGTGCTGTGTTGCTGATTTTTCGGCTGCCAGCGCATCTGCCAGCACCTCTTTTTCCGAATAAAGCGGTTGTGATTGTTGCTGCATCATAATAAATCCCTCCTATCTTAACTGCGCATACAGGGATTTAAAATGCTCCTGATGCTTGTTTGCGATTTCTGTAAACTTTGCTTTTACTTCCGTGTCCTGGCTGTGCTCAGACAGCATCTGGAATTTTTTCACTAACAGTTCTTCATCATTGAGAAGATCGTTCAATGCCATCAATTCTTTTTCTGATAATTCATTCATGGAATGTCTCCTTTGCTATATATGTTTTAGCTCTGTGCTACTTTGACATAGATAGCATGTCCAAATATTTGGTTATCATACTGGGAAAATATTCCAAATGAGGGTTTGACGCAGCAAGGAGATCGTTACTCTTGCGGCGAAGGGGGCGCCGCTTGGGCAGGCACATGGTTTACTAAACGGCGAAAGGGACGCCCCGGAGAAAAGGTGTCCTAATATAGCAACCGGCCCCGCCCCAGTGAAAGATACATGCCCATATCAGACGCGCTCTCGCTCCGTCCAAAACGTAGCGGAC
>CABQGZ010000995.1 GCA_902463835.1 uncultured Lachnospiraceae bacterium | reverse complement strand
CGCAGGTGGACATCAAGACGCTGACGCTTCCCTTGGACGGAACGCAGAAGGATATTTTGCATGGACGTTTAAAGACGGTACAGTAGTATCTTGGGATAATGCCGTTTTCAGCGTAACGAGTGACAGTGCTGGCGATTCCACTGGGGTTGCGCCGCTGGAATTTGACGTCATGAGCAATGGAAAGCCGACCATAACACCGGCGGCGTAATAACAGGCCAGGGAACAAAATCCCTGGCTATTTTCGAAAGGAGAACAATATGTCTAGAGTAGTAGATATCACAGATAAATTGAGTTTTGATGAGAATCCTAAGCTGTCCATTAAAGGAAAAGAGCTGGAAGTTAACACGGACGCAACCACCGTCCTGAAGATCATGGGGATCACCGGAGACGGAACGAATGTGACTGCGAAGGACGTGTACGACATGTACGAGCTGCTTTTTAGCGAAAAGGCACGGAAGGAGATTGACAGACTAAAGATCTCGTTCCGGGACTTCCAGACCATTGTAATGGAGGCCATGAACCTGGTCACAGGAGATTCCGATTCGGGAGAGCAGTGACCCATACTATGATCTGATCGAGGATTTTGACCTCATACAAGCGTCATTCCAGGCACAGTATGGGTTACGCCTGTCAAAGGATCTGGCGGGCATGAAATGGGATGAATTCAAGGCGCTGCTGTGCGGGGTAGCGCCAGAAACTCCGCTCGGGCGGATCGTGTCTATCCGGGCAGAGGACGACAAGGATATTTTAAAGCACTTCACAAAAGAACAGAAGCGTATCCGGAGCGAGTGGAGAAATAGGAAGGCGAAGAAGGTAAGCGAAACACAGCTCGATGATATGTTGGAACAGCTGAAACGTGGATTTATGGCAATGGCCGGAAAGGAGTGATGGTATGTCAATGAGCGCAGGACAGATTTTTCTTGATCTTGTTATAAATAAAAAGCAGTATAACAAGCAGCTGTCTGGTATAACCAATATGGCGAAGAAGGCAGGTATGGTTATTGCCGCTGCTTTTTCTGTAAAGAAGATTGTTGACTTCGGGAAGCAGTGTGTAGAGCTTGGCTCCGACCTGGCAGAAGTCCAAAACGTGGTTGACGTCACTTTCCCGAACATGACAGCTCAGGTGGACAAGTTCGCCAAGAGTGCGGCCACCGCCTTCGGGCTGTCTGAAACGATGACCAAGAGGTATACCGGTACGTTCGGAGCAATGGCAAAGGCCTTCGAATTTACCGAAAAACAGGCGTACGACATGTGTACCACACTCACAGGCCTGGCGGGTGATGTAGCATCCTTCTACAATATCACGCAGGACGAAGCATACACCAAACTGAAATCAGTATTTACCGGCGAAACGGAATCTCTTAAGGACCTGGGCGTTGTGATGACGCAGACCGCTCTTGATTCTTATGCATTGGCGAATGGATTTGGCAAAACCACAAAGAACATGACGGAGGCGGAAAAGGTCGCTCTTCGGTATTCTTTTGTGCAGAAGCAGCTTGCAGGTGCCGCCGGTGACTTTGCCAGAACTTCTGATGGATGGGCGAATCAAATTCGCATATTAAATCTACAGATTGATTCCTTGAAGGCAAATATCGGTCAGGGACTTATCAGCGCACTTACGCCATTTATAAAAACGATAAATACGGCAATCGGAAAACTAGTACACCTAGCAGCTGTATTTAAAGCGACAATGGAACAGATATATGGCAAACAATCAGAAGGGACAGGGAGCGCCATGAGTTCCGTAGCCGATAAAATGTCGCAACTCGTGGATGACACAGAAGGTGTTGGTATAGCTGCCACAAAGACAGCAAAAAAACTAAAATCATTATTCGGATTCGACAAAATAAATGCCTTGACGAGCAATGATGATTCTGATTCGAACAGTGCCAATACAAGCTTAAATATTCCAACCATAGACTGGGATACAAGTTCCAATGTTATGTCCAAGGCAATTTCTGTGACGCAAGAAGAAATAGACAAAATGAAGAG
>CABQGZ010000994.1 GCA_902463835.1 uncultured Lachnospiraceae bacterium | reverse complement strand
TTGTTGACTTTCTATGTCAGGCAACATCACTTTGAGTTTTTTTATCATTGTGATAGATAAATAGGCAACAGTTGAACCTGCCTGCATGGAATCTATTTGCTTTCTAAATCCTGGCATTGTAAACAGATACGAAATATATAGCGGGGTTACACCATCCATATATCCAGAAAGCCAGCTAATCATCCCGTCTTGAAAGTAAAATCTATCATTTACTTTTACAATATAACATTGCCCAAGTGTTCCTCTTGAAGTTATCAATATATCACCAGGGGCAGGAACTTGTCCTTGCGTCTTGAGTTCTTTATACCGTTCTTCAGGTATATATAACTCAGGGGTAACTGTTCCTGTGGTGATTAGGCTGGTTAAATCAGAAATTCTCCAAAAAGGGACACCAGAAGAAGATTGTTCGCTTTGATAAATACGCTTACTTGAACCTACAGAACATATTTTAGACATCGGCAAAACACGCCAATTTTTGGTGTTAGTTTCTGAATCTCCAAAAATCTCCATAAACCTTGCCTTGATCATCTCATCCAGCTTATCCAGCTGCTGTTGACGTTTCGCAATCAGGTCGCTCACTTTGTCCAGAATCGCCGCGATTTTGCGCTGTTCGTCAATGGGTGGAAGGGGAATTTCTGTTTCAGAAAGTGTTTTTTTATTGATGGCCTTGAATGTACTTCCAGTACCTTTGGAATTTAGTTCGTCAACCTTACCTGATAACGCATGCCATAAATATTCCTGAGCACAAATATCCTCGTTTACCGTTAAAGCAGCTAACCCTCGGCCTATACAGCATTCACAATTTGCAATATTCAACGCGCCAATTGGTGCACGAACAGAGATTAAAATATCTTTTTCCCGTGCTATTTTGGTTGGCTCAGAGCACCACATACGAACCGCAGGATAAATCTCTCCAAAATCTGCATTTCCTTGAAAAAACGGAAGGCCGTTACCATCTTCGTTGTATGTGGAAGAATCCGGAGACTGTCCCATATTTATCGCACAAATTTCTTCTAACCTCGCCATCATAGCATCTCCTCCAATTCCGCCAGCCCTGCGGTAATCTCCAGTTCCAGCTCATGCAGGTCTGCCATCAGTTCTGTGGTAGAGGGGCCCTCCACCGGCACATACTCCACCTCTTTGTACTTGTTGATGGACAGGTCATAGTCGTTGTCTGCGATTTCCTGTTTCGGCACAAGAAAGCTCTGCTCTGTGCGCTGGCGGTCAGCTTCCTGGTCCAGATGGTGGAACCGCTCGATGATGTCGGGAATGTCATTTTCCGCAATTTCGCTGCGCTTGTCGTCCAAGGAAAAACCGTCGGCTTTCATATCATAGAACCACACATTTTCCGTGCCGCCCGCTCCGGTCTTGGTGAACACCAGCACCGCCGTGGACACGCCCGCATAAGGCTTGAACACGCCGGAGGGCATAGAGATCACCGCCCGCAGCTGATGGTTCTCCACCAGTTCTTTGCGAATAGCTTTGTGCGCCTTGGAGGAGCCGAAAAGCACGCCGTCCGGCACGATGCAGGCGCACTGACCACCCTTTCTCAGCATCCGCAGGAACAGGGCCAGAAACAACAGCTCGGTCTTTTTGGTGTTGGTCACGGCTTTCAGGTTGTCGTTGATGCTTTCCGCGTCCACGGTGCCCTTGAAAGGCGGATTTGCCAGACACATGGTAAACTTGTCGCTGATCTGGTTCTGCTTGGAAACGCTGTCCTTGTAGTCAATCTCCGGGTGGCTGATGGAGTGCAGCATCAGGTTCATCGCAGAAATGCGCAGCATGGTGCGGTCTGTGTCAAAGCCGGTGAAGGCATCCCCAGCAAAGTGCTCCCACTGCTCGGAAGTCATGGTATCCTCGTAGTGGTTGCGAATGTACTCCGCGGCGGAGACCAGAAAGCCTGCCGTGCCGCAGGCCGGGTCGCAGATGGTGTCGTTCGGGGTGGGTTGCAACAACTCCACCATCATTTCCCGGATGTGCTTGGGAGTGCGA
>CABQGZ010000993.1 GCA_902463835.1 uncultured Lachnospiraceae bacterium | reverse complement strand
GCAGTGTATCCGCCTGTTCGTTAATCTCTTGTAAAAGCTCACGTTTTCTGGACTTGTAATCCGGTAGCTCCTGAACCAGCAGCTTTTTCGCCAGCATGACATTTTCCTTTGCCGTATACTGGGGAAAGAGGTTGAAGGACTGGAACACCAGTCCAAAATGCAGTCGTTTCTTGCGAATCTCAGCAGCGCGCTGGGTAGTGCGGTCAGCCGCGTCAAACAAAGTCTCACCATTTACACGGATGATGCCTTTATCCGGGCGCTCCAGGAAATTCAGGCAGCGCAGCAATGTCGTCTTTCCGCTTCCAGAGGAGCCGATGATGGAAAGCACCTGGCCCTTTTCCAGAGAAAAGCTGATATCTTTGAGCACCTCGGTTCTCTCAAAGGATTTATGAATATGTTTTACTTCTAAAATTGGCATTTTCCTGCTCCTCCTATCTGAAATAATCCAGCTTCTTTTCCAACCGTCCCAGCAGAACTGTCAGAAGCCCGTTGAAGATGAGATAGTAGATGGCAGTAAAGAACAGAGGCCAGATGGCGCCGGATATTCCCTGTGAACCCTTCAAAAAGGCCTGCCCAGCCCAGATGATCTCCTGCAGGGCAATGATGCGGGCTAGAGAGGTGTCCTTTACCAGTGTGATGATCTCGTTGGACATAGGTGGAACGATGCGCTTGATCATCTGAAGTAATGTCACTTTGAAGAAAATCTGTCTTTTGGTCATGCCAAGTACAAGGCCGGCTTCGTTCTGCCCCACAGGAATACTTTGAATCCCGCCGCGGTATATCTCGGAAAAGTAGCAGGCATAGTTGATGATAAAGGCACAGGCGGTGGCCATAAAACGACCCGTTTCTCCGCCGCCCCAGATTTGCTTGTCAAGTACAAGACCGGGAAAATAGAAGACAATCAAAAGCTGAATCATCAAGGGAGTTCCCCTGATGATCCAGACAATAATCTTCGTGAGATAGCTAAGTGGCTTGAACCGGGACATGGAGCCAAAGGATATGATCAGTCCCAACGGAAAAGCGCCAATCAGCGTCACAAAAAAGATTTTTAAGGTTTGCAGAAATCCCAAATTTAAGGACTTAACAACGATTGGCAGTTGCTCAAGAAACAATTCCATGATATTTCCTGCTTTCTGAATTATTGTTCAATCAAAGCGGCCTGTACGCCATAAGTCTCGGCGCATTGTACCATGCTGCCGTCCCCATAGCTTGCAGCGAAGAAATCATTCAGTGCAGCGGCGAGATCGGAGCCCTTGCGGAAACCTACGCCATATTCTTCACTGTTGAGACCTACTGTGTAGGTAAGATTGGCATAGCCGGTTCCCTCGCCAACCATGGCGGCAGCCATGAGAGAGTCGATGACAGCTGCGTCGGAGGTCCCGGAAGCAACTTCCATCAGAGCGTCAGATTGCTGCTTTACCGGTGTGAAATTCAGTCCCAGCGCGGAGACTTCCTTTTCGCCGGCGCTGCCAGCCTCAACGGCGAAGGACAAGTCTTTCAGACTATCTACATCCTTGTACTGATCCGCTTTGGCAGAGGGAACAATCACAACCTGTGCGTTGTTGCAGTAAGGCTTGGAGCATTCCATAGCGGCCAGCACCTCATCGGTGAGTGTCATGCCGTTCCACACACAGTCGATGGTCTTGCCTTCCAACTCCATAACCTTGTTGTCCCAGTCAATCTCGATGAACTCTGCAGTGACGCCGAGGCTCTTGGCAAAAGCTTTGGCCATATCAGCATCGAAGCCAATCCATTCACCGTTTGCGTCTTTGTAATCCATAGGTTCAAAATCTGTGATGCCGATCACCAGGGTTCCCTTGTCTTTTACATAAGCCATATCGCTTCCCTCGGAGTCATCCGGCTTTTTTGTGTCGTCTTCCTTGTTCTTGTCATCTGTCTTGTCGTTGCTGGAGGTTTTGTCCTGATCGGCAGTCGGATTGCCGGTGGGTGCGCTGCCGCAGGCCGCCATGGATACTGCCATGGTCAGAGTCAATA
>CABQGZ010000992.1 GCA_902463835.1 uncultured Lachnospiraceae bacterium | reverse complement strand
CGTGACGGCAAGGCGGATGCAGCGTTTGTCTACTATTATATGGCGCAGGCGTTTATCAACGGCGACACGACAGGCACCTTGACCTACACGCCGCTGGAACAGCCCACCTTCAGCTACCGCATGGTGGTTTCCTCCAAGGAAAATCACGCGCTGGCAGGTATCCTGACAAAGGCAATGTACGCGATGCCGGAGAATCTTGTCGAGGATCTTGCGGCGGAGTACACCGCATATAAAGCGACCAATCTGACCTTTGCAGACATGATCCGCCTACATCCGGTTGCGGCTTTGCTTATCGTCGTATTTAGCTCGTGTATGGCGGTCACGCTGATCATTATTATGAGCCAGTTGCAGACGCGCAGAAAATTACAGCTTGCCGCCCAGCAGAAAGCAGAAGAAATGACCACCCTTGCAGAGCAGGCGCAGGCCGCCAGCAAAGCAAAAAGTGTCTTTCTTTCCAATATGTCCCACGATATCCGCACCCCGATGAATGCCATCATCGGCTTTACGAATATCGCGCTGCATCAGGATTCTGTACCCGAAATCCACAACTGCCTGAAAAAAATCGAGGACAGCTCGGATCATCTGCTGTCCCTGTTGAATGATATACTGGATCTGAGCCGCATCGAAAGCGGAAAGGTGGTATTCTCCCCGGTTCCGGCGGATATCACCGCCGTTACAGATAGTGCGATTGAGATCATAAACGGTACCCTTCTGAACCGGAGTCTGAACTTTGAGGTACACCGTGAACCGATGGAAAATCCCTATGTCATGACAGAGCCTGTCCGCATCCGGGAGATTCTGGTCAACATCCTGAACAACGCCGTAAAATTCACCAATGACGGCGGTACGATCCGTCTGGATGTGAGCAACCGTCCGGGAGCCGATGCACAGCACAGGGTGGTTTGCTATCGAGTTCAGGATACCGGTGTCGGTATGAGCGAGGAATTCCTGACAAAACTCTTTGACGAATTTGAACAGGAGAGAAACGACGCAAGAACGCAGTATAAAGGCACCGGTCTGGGTATGCCCATCGCAAAGAGATATGTAGAATTGATGGGCGGAACCATTGCGGTGGAAAGCAAAAAGGGAGTCGGCACGACCTTTACCGTGGAAATTCCCATGGAGCTGACAAGCTCTGAAAAGGTCGAAAAAACAAAGAAGCCGGCAAAGCGCAAAAGCCTGAAAGGGATCAAGGTGCTTCTGGCAGAGGATAACGATTTGAACGCCGAGCTTGCTACGATACTGTTAGAGGATTCGGAGATGATTGTAACCCGTGCGGCAGACGGGCAGGAGGTTGTCGACCTGTTTGCCAATCACCCGGCGGGTACCTATGATATTATCCTGATGGACATTATGATGCCGAAAATGGACGGACTGCAGGCAGCAAAAGCCATCCGCGCCATGCAGGCGGAACGCCCGGATGCAGAAGAAATTCCCATCATTGCACTGTCGGCCAACGCTTTTGCGGAGGATGTGCAGACCTCTCTGGATGCGGGCATGAACGGGCATATTTCCAAGCCTCTTAATGTGGCAGAGGTAGCCAAAGTTATTGCGAGAAATCTGAATAAGTCATGACAGCTTTTTGCAAATCAAGACAGGTGGTTTCTGGTAAAGATATAGCAATTCGGGGCAGACTTCAAAGAATGCTGCGTGACAAATTGTTCTGTAGCCTCATGTAACCGGTGAAACAGTTTATTGGCGTTGTGTTTCTATAATCTTAAAAATAAAAGAGAACGGCAGGTACATTTGAGCTGTACCTGGCGTTCTCTGCTTGGCATTACTTTTTTTCCTCAGAATCCTTGGATTCCGGTTCATCCACTTTCTCAAGGAATGCATCCACGAAGGCATTTTCCACCTTCTTATAACCGCCGACCACGGTATCTTCGACCTTATGGTAGGCTGCGGTTGCTTTTTTTGCCATGCCGCCGGTTTTCAGCGAACCATCTTCCTCCAGAAATTTGTCTGCGAACTTGTCCTCAATGCCCTGATAGGCAT
>CABQGZ010000991.1 GCA_902463835.1 uncultured Lachnospiraceae bacterium | reverse complement strand
CCGCTACACCCGTGATAAAAATGCTTTTGTTTTTCAGATCAATTTTTGTTTTATTCAGGCCAGAAGTGTTTTCAGCAAGTTCAATTTTGCCTGTCCTATGTCCTTTCTCATACTGGGACCTGTGCAGGCAATCGGTGTACACAGTTCCAGCAGACGGTCATAGATACGGGCGTGAGCGGTATCCTGCGGGTTCTTCAACTCCGTCAGGGTCAGGTTCGTGGTAACGATCAGCGGTTTCCCGCTGCGGTAGCGACTGTCGATGATGTTGTAAATCTGCTCCAGCGCATATTCCGTGCCGCGCTCCATGCCGAAATCATCAATGACAAGCAGCGGATAGTCACAGAGTCTGTCCACGACCTCATTTCGTCCGGCAAAGGCACTGTTCAGTTCGTTCATGATCCGGGCAAAATTCGTCATGCAAACCGCCACTTCCCGTTCCATCAGAGCATTGGCAATGCAACCCGCCATAAAACTCTTGCCTGTACCAACACCGCCCCAGAGCAGCAGCCCCACATTCTTTTCCCGCATTTCCGGCCAGTGGGCCACATACCGCTGTGCCAGCTGCATCTGTGGATTTTGCCCGTGATCGTTTGCAAATGTCCAGTGCTGCATCGCCCAGTCGGTAAAGCCCTGCAGCTTCAGCCGCTGCACTTTCTCGTAATGCAGCCTTGCACGTTCTTCTTTCTCTTGCTTTTCCCTTGTAGCCTGCCTGCACCGACATTCAGCCGGATGGCGGTCACGCCCAAACAGTTTTTTGCCATTCGGAAAGAACGCTTCCTTGGGAGTTTTGCAGCTGCCGCAGTACAGCAGCCCATCTTCTGCAACATAGTCCTGCGGTTCCACAGAGATCGTCATAAGCCTGTCCATCGCTGTCTGGATCGTTTCCGTCATAAACTTTCCTCCTTGTTGTAGGTATAGTCCGGGATGCCTGCTCCCGGTTTCTGTTGTCTTTTCTTCCGTGCTGACCAGCTACGCAGGGTCGCCGCATGGTCTGCGTACTTCCTGCCTGTAGACTGCATATAGGCTGAAAGGTCTTCGATCAGAGTATCCAACTCTGCAATTTCCATTTCCAGTTCCGAATAATCTTCCAGAAAAACATTCCGATATCGCCCATACGCTTCTTTAGTTCTATTCAGTTGGTTCAATCTTAGGTTGTTCTTATTTATTTGGTTAGGTGTGCAGTTTTGCACAATCGTATTGCTCACTTTTGAGCAATCAGACTGCTCGTTTTTGACCATCCCGATTGAGCATTTTTGCACAGTCTGGGGAACACCGAGAAATATCTGGTTCGGCTTGGAAAAGCCATTGGACCGCCGTTCGATCAGCCGTGCGGCTTCCAGTTCTCGCAAAGCACGGGTAACACTGGAAATACTGCTCTGCAGATCTTCCGCCAGCCCTGCCAACGGATAAAGCACATATGCCCGGCCCTGCACATCCACCCAGCCGTTCTTCTGCGAAAGGGTCATGCGGTCCAGCAGCAAAACATACGTCAATCGTGCTGTATGGGACAGGTTCATCTGCAGCAGAAATTTCGGATAAGGGAAATACGCGGGCAGTGGGGTCTGTGCTTTGATGTACTCTTTACTCAAACTTCCTCCTAATCGTTTTCAAAAGTCCCTGCCGAATGGGAAAGTCCTGCACGGGCTTACGCATCCGGCAGGGTTCCGGGGTGCGGGGTGGAAGACCCTGCTGATTACAGGCTCATATCATAGCTGCGCTTCTTGCGTTTCGGTTGACGCTCGCGCTGTTCCTGTCGAGCCTGCTCCTGCCTTGCCTTTTCGCGGACTTTGGCCTCCCACTCGCGTTTCCATGCAAGGTCGGATTTCATCTCATTGGTTTTTCGGAAGATGCTGTACACATTATCCGATGCAATTTCCAGACGCTTGGATTCTTCCCGCAAGGGAGCATATGCCTTTTTCCTCTCCGCGATTTCTTTGGTCAGTTCTTCTTTCCGTTTTTTCAAGGATTTCAGCGATGGCAGCTTTCCATCATTTTCTTCCCG
>CABQGZ010000990.1 GCA_902463835.1 uncultured Lachnospiraceae bacterium | reverse complement strand
CTTGATATTCTCATTGAACGCGTGGGAGATAGCCTCCGTCTCTGTATAATCGGAGACAGACAGCGCTCCCTCACCCGTTCGGATCTCATCGATAGACTTGGTGATCTTTCCGAAGGGGCGTACAAGACGAACCGAGCAGAATACTGCAAAGGCTATGATCACGATATCAATCGCAATCTCGATCACTCTGGCATTTCTCTCTAAATATTCATAATTCGCCATAATGCTGTCTGTGGAAACGCTGACCAGCATCACACCCAGAACCTCCTGACTCTTACTGTCAAGGAGCGGGATGGTCATCTCAATATAACGGTTCTTGGAATCGTATTTTGATATCTCCGCACCTTTGAAGCTCTTCACCACTTCCTCGGAAATAATTGTCTTTCCGCCATCCAGATTATAAGAATCCTTCACAATCTGAAACCCGCTGTTAATCACCATAACACGTCCATCGTAAATGTTGGAAAGCATATCCAACTGGCTGCTGATAATATCTGAGGTGGTATTATTCAGGTAATCATATGTAACTACCTGGGTTCCCAGAATTTTCGCTTGACTTAAAATGTCAATGCTCCGATTGGAGACCGCCTTATTCTCATACGTTTTCAGCAATCCGGCGCGAAGCACCATGCACGGCAATATTCCCACAACCAAAAGCACCAGAAAAAAACGGAACTTGAGACTCTTTAAAAATTTTAAACGCTTCATTTCCTACACCTTTATCATCCCTGATAATAATACCCGACACCCCATTTTGTATGAACATATTTCGGCTCGCTGGGATTCGCTTCAATCTTTTCTCTTAAGCGGCGCACATGGACGTCCACGGTTCTCACATCACCGGGGTATTTGTATCCCCAAACCAGGTCTAAAAGGCTTTCCCTGCTATACACCTTGTTGGGATTCGTCACAAGAAGCTCCAGCAAATCAAATTCCTTTGCAGTCAGATTCACTTCCTTGTCCAGAATGTACAATCGCCTGCTCTCCAGATCCAGCTTCAGATCACCGTTTGCAAGAAGCTTCGACGCATCCGGCTTGGGCTGGCTCTGGCTGGCTCTTCGCATGATCGCCTTGATGCGGGCTTTTACCTCCAATATGTTAAAAGGCTTTGTTATGTAATCATCCGCACCATATTCCAGCCCCAGAATCTTATCCATATCATCACCCTTGGCGGTCAGCATGACGATGGGCACCATGGAAAAATCACGAATCTGCTGGCACACTTCAAAGCCGTCCATCTTGGGCAGCATGATATCCAACAGAATCATGTCGTACTGATTCTCCGTGGCAAGCCGTAAGGCTTCCTCCCCGTCATAGGCACAATCCACTTCCATTCCGTCCTGCTCCAGACTGAACCGGATTCCTTTCACGATCAGTTTTTCATCATCGACTACAAGAACCTTCTTTGCCATTTCTTCACCTCAATTAACTTTGATATGGTCTTTTATCTTGGAAAAGACCCCCTCTTTAATCCCTTCGGTCTTCATGATGTACTCAATTTTCTCAAAGGCTCCATGTGTTTCCCGAAAGGAGAGTATACTCTCTGCTTTGGAAGCTCCGATCCCCGGCAGAGTCATCAGCTGCTCCCTGGTGGCCGTATTCAAGTTCACCCGGCCATCCGCTTCTTCCATTTCCCGGGCGTTCTGTTCTTCCCGCGCCTTTTCGCCTATGGCATAGACATAGATCATCTGTCCGTCGGTCACGGTCTCCGCCTGATTGAAAGCGCTGCCGTCCGCCTCCTCTGTGAGCCCTCCCGCCAGTGCCACCGCCTCAAAGACACGACTGCCTTCCGCCAACGCGTAGACTCCCGGGTACTTGACCGCTCCACAGACCTGGACGTAGATTGTCGGTCTGTCTCCTGACGCAGTATTCTGTTGATCGGCACTTGAGTCAGCACCCTGTCCAGCATTCTGACTGCTGGCTGAATCTCCCGCATTCTGGCTGCCGACAGAAGACTGTCCATCTCCTTCCAGACCATTGTCAGCTTGCCGATCTGTGCCGGCC
>CABQGZ010000989.1 GCA_902463835.1 uncultured Lachnospiraceae bacterium | reverse complement strand
GCGGTAACAGCTCAGCTATAGCCAACCGGCACAGGCTGAACTGTCATGGAAGGAAATTAACGGGCTGTCTGTTCGATTGACAGCCCGATTATCTTTTGTTTTTGAAAAGAGGAGATCATCATGAATTTATCAGGACGGAATTTTTTGAAATTAAAGGATTTTACCTCGGAGGAGATTACGTATCTCATCGATCTTGCCGCAGAGCTGAAGGCGAAGAAAAAGCAGGGGATCGCCCACGATGAGCTGCGGGGCAAAAACGTGGCGCTGATTTTTGAAAAGACAAGTACCAGAACACGCTGTTCCTTCGAGGTGGCGGCTTATGATCTGGGCATGCATGTGACTTATCTGGATCCCTCCGGTTCCCAGATCGGGAAGAAGGAGAGTATCGCGGACACAGCCCGGGTGCTGGGGCGGATGTATGACGGAATCGAATACCGGGGCTACGGACAGGAGATTGTGGAGGAGCTGGCAAAATATGCAGGCGTTCCCGTCTGGAACGGACTGACCAATGAGTTCCACCCCACCCAGATGATTGCGGACATGCTGACCATCCAGGAAAAATGCGGACGGCTGAAGGGAATTAAGCTGGTCTATATGGGAGATGCCCGCTACAACATGGGGAACTCCCTGATGGTGACCTGTGCAAAGCTTGGCATGCACTTTGTGGCGTGTACCAGCAAGAATTATTTTCCGGAGGAGGAGCTTGTTGCTTACTGCCGGGAAGTGGCGAAGGAGACAGGAGCTACCATTACCCTGACGGAGGATGTGGAGACAGGAACAAAGGATGCGGATGTAATCTACACGGACGTGTGGGTCTCCATGGGGGAACCGGATGAGGTGTGGGAGACAAGAATCCGGGAGCTTATGCCTTACCAGGTGAATCGGCGTGTGATGGAGAATGCGGGAGATCATGCGATCTTTATGCATTGTCTTCCGGCGTTCCATGATCTGGATACGGTGATCGGAAGGCAGATTCATGACAAATTCGGAATCAGCGAGATGGAAGTGACGGACGAGGTGTTTGAGAGCGGGCAGTCGGTGGTGTTCGACGAGGCGGAGAACCGGATGCATACCATAAAGGCTGTGATGTATGCGACGCTGCGGTGATGTGACGACGAGGTGTGTATGTGAAAGAGAAAATTCTTACAATACTTCGAAAAAGAGACGATTATGTATCCGGGCAGGAGCTGTGCGATGGACTGGGCGTTTCACGTACTGCGGTATGGAAGGTGATCAATCAGCTGAAAACGGAGGGATATGTGATGGAGGCTGTGCCCAACCGAGGGTATCGGCTGGTATCGACGCCGGACATCCTTTCCAGGGAGGAGCTTTCCAGTATTCGCAGGACCAAATGGCTTGGGAGAGATATTTATTTTTATCCGGAGGTCACCTCTACCAATACGAAGGCCAGGGAGCTGGCGGATGAGGGTGCGGCCCACGGCAGTCTGGTGGTGGCGGAGGTGCAGACCCAGGGGCGGGGGCGCAGAGGCCGCCAGTGGAGTGCTCCGAAAGGGGTAGGTATCTGGTTTAGCCTCATCTTAAAGCCTCAGATAGAGCCGAATTGCGCTTCCATGCTGACCCTGGTTGCGGCTATGGCTGTGGCAAAGGGGATTGGGGAAGTAACGAATATCCGGCCTTCCATCAAGTGGCCCAATGATGTGGTATTATCCGGGAAAAAGGTGTGTGGGATCCTGACGGAGATGAGCGCGCAGATTGATTATATCAATCATATTGTGGTTGGAATCGGGATCAACGTAAAGCGGCAGGATTTTCCAGAGGAGATTGCGGCTACAGCCACCTCCGTGGAGGCGGAGTGCGGGGAGAAGATTTCGCGTTCGCAGCTGCTGATGGCGGTGCTGGATGCTTTTGAGCGCTACTATGAACTGTATCTGCAGACGATGGATGTAAGTCTGTTCCAGGAGGAATATAATTCCTTTCTGGCGAACCGGGACAATCAGGTGAAGGTGTTGGATCCCAGGGGGGCTTATGAGGGAATCGCCCGGGGTGTCAA
>CABQGZ010000988.1 GCA_902463835.1 uncultured Lachnospiraceae bacterium | reverse complement strand
GTCAACACCCGTGGCTTTGACCTGCCCAAAACCGGCGATCACGGAACTTGGATGTACAGCGTCGGCGGCGTACTGCTCATGACCGCTGCTGCCGGAGCAATGTTCTTTGCTCTGCGCAAGCGCAGTACCGCAGCCTGATTTCTTTCGTCCCGGAGGGAAACCTCCGGGACACTCTTCGGAGATACATAGGAGGTATTCGAGAAGTGAAACGCAAAACAACCATTCTCACCGCATCTATACTGGTTTTCTTAACTGCACTGGGAATAACTCTGTACCCGATTTTTAGCAATTATGTAAACCAGAAGTACGCATCCAAAATTTATACCGAGTATGAGGAGATGATTCAAAATGTCGATGATACCAGCCTGAAGGATGCCCGCCGCCTTGCGGAACAATACAACAACGCACTTGCTCCCGTTTCCGCCTACGAGCAGGAAAGCCTTTCAGAAGCTTCTCAAAACTACGACACACTTCTAAATATTGGTGGCAACGGGATTATGGGATATGTTGAAATTCCGTCCATACAGGTAAACCTTCCAATCTACCACGGAACCGACAGCGAAACGCTGGAACGAGGCATCGGGCATCTGCTCGGAAGCTCTCTCCCCATCGGTGGGGCCAGTACACATTCCGTCTTGTCCGGGCATTCCGGCCTTGCTGGGCAGAAAATGTTTACAGATTTACTCCAGGTAAAGAAGGGCGATGTTTTCTATCTCCACGTTCTTGGAGAAACCCTGGCGTACCAGGTCGTCTCGCTAAATACAGTACTCCCATATGATACGAGCTTGCTTGGCATTACACCAGATGCTGATTTATGTACGCTGATAACCTGCACTCCGCTTGCAGTGAATACCCACAGATTGCTTGTGACCGGGGAACGCATTCCATACGAGAGCGCCCAGGAGATTCAGGCTGAAATGCAGCAGGAAACCACAGAAGTGGAATCCGCATGGGAACAGGAGTACCTGCATGGGCTGTATATTGCGCTTACAATCGTGCTGCTGCTCATGATTATCTGCTGCGCTGTGGCCTTCTTTGGGAGAAACAAAGATGATTAGAAGAATATCCGTTTTTCTCCTGTTCCTGCTATTCCTGGCAGGATTTTTTATTACCTGCCTTCCGTATATCAACGAGCTTGTCTTTCAGATGCAAATGAAGGAAACGGTATCTGACTTCCAGCAAATCCGTGATTCTCAATCTCCGAAATCCGGTCTGGAGGATGCAAAATCTGTTTCCGAATTTGTCCCAAGCATCTACCCGGAATTGTGGAAAGCCATAACCGAATACAACCAGGGTCTTTACGAAAGCGGTCAAGAGGGCATCCGCGGTCTTCGTAATCTGGAGGAATCCTGCTTCACCTTGTCCAGTTACGGAGTAGAAAGCGACGCATTCGGTGTTCTTTCCATTCCTGCCCTGGAATTGGAAATGCCTATTTACCTGGGCGCTTCCAGTTACAATATGTCGCTTGGAGCCGCACAGCTTGGGCAGACCAGTATTCCCATCGGGGGCGTCAATACCAATAGCGTTATCGCCGGGCACAGAGGCTGGAATGGTGCGGATTATTTTCGCTATATTCCTAATTTGGTCATTGGTGACAAAATCCAGATTACAAACCTGTGGGAAACACTTGAGTACACCGTTACCGGCACGAAAATTATTTCTCCCAACGATGTGGAGGCAATCAAAATCCAGCCAGGAAAAGACATGATTACGCTCTTTACCTGCCATCCCTACGCTTCCGGTGGACGGCAGCGATACCTTGTATTCTGCGAAAGGACAACCACCGACTAAATCAAAGAAAGGACGATTCCATGATGACAAACAACTACTATTTCCCCAGAGGCGGCTTAGAAGACAGCGTCCGCAACACCGGTTTTCCCGTGCTGATTGTAAACATTGACAACCGCCATGCCTCTGAACCTCTCAGAGAAAAGGAGCCCATGAATGTGACAAATCAGCAGAAGAAAAATGCCTCTGTCTATTGCCTGTGTCCCCGGTGCAGATCCATGTTTTCTG
>CABQGZ010000987.1 GCA_902463835.1 uncultured Lachnospiraceae bacterium | reverse complement strand
TCAGTTCCTTAAAAAATATACTTTGGGACTATAAAGCAGACGTGGAACAAAATCATGTAATCTATCACGGGCAAGAACTTTCTTCCCGCAGCGTCTACTACTGGAAAGTCATTCTTACCACAGACAGCGGAAACACCATCGAAAGTCACACTGCCTCTTTTGAGACCGGCTTTCTTTCCCCCGACTGCTGGGAAGCTCAATGGATCAACTTATCAAAAGAACCTCTCCCCATGCATCAGCCAGAAGTAAATGCAGAGGGAGAACCTCTTCCAGTAAAATTTGAAGAAATTACTTTCGGACCTGTTCACCAGGTACGAAAAGAATTTTCCGTTAAAAAGCCTGTCACGCATGCACGGCTGTATATGACCGCTCATGGAGTTTATCTCCCTCTTCTGGATGGAGAACGTATTGGTCAATATGAATTGACACCCGGGCATACCATGTACCGAAATCAGCTTTTTTATCAAATTTATGATATTACAGGTTCTTTAACACCCGGCAGCCATACTATTGGCGCTTATATAGCAGACGGCTGGTATCGCGGACGTATGGGATTTGACGGCAGCAACTGCCAGCAGGGAAATGAGTTGGCATTACTTTTGCAGCTAGAACTAGAATACGAAGACGGCTCCTCTGATAAGGTCTGTTCCGACGATTCATTTCAGGTTACGGAAGGTGCATACATCTATGCAGATATGATGACCGGTGAAAAATATGATGCGCGCCTAGAAAAAAAAGATTTCTTTTTAAACGGTTACAAAAATTCTGACTTTAGATATGCAAAGGTCATGGAGGAAACATATGACAATTTGCGTGCCCAAACTGGAAACCACATTTTGGTTTCGGAAGTTCTTCTTCCCAAAAACTGGTATCGCCTGAGTGAAGAGGAAGTGATGTTTGACTTCGGAACCTGTATCGCCGGGAGAGTACGCATTCAGGTATCAGAAGAAGCAGGACAGGAAATTCGGATTGAGCATTCTGAGGTAGAAGGACCTGGGCACTCATTCACCAAAAATATCATTACCCCTTACCGGGAACAGATTGAAACCTATATCTGTAAGGGGGAACCTTATGAAATTTATGAACCGATGTTCAACTACCATGGGTTCCGATACGTGAAAATTTCAGGACTGACTGGTGAAATCAATCCTGATAATTTCAGTGCATATGTTCTGGGCACTGAAATGGAACGGACAAGTGCTTTTTCCTGCTCCGATGAACGGATAAATCAATTGCAGCGTAATATTTTGCGCAGTCAGCTTTCCAACATGATTTCTATACCTACTGACTGCCCTCAGCGTGAAAAAGCCGGATGGACAGGAGACGTACAGATCTATGCTTCCACTGCCTGCTTCAATCAGGATGCCAAAAACTTTTTCCTGCACTGGCTTGAGGATGTACGGTACTGCCAAAGTGAAGACGGACAGATTCCTATCATCGTTCCTTTCCTTCCCGGCCATGCCCGCGCATTCGAGGGCATCGGAAGCTCTGCAGGCTGGAGTGAAGTCATCATTATCCTTCCATGGGTACTCTATCAGTATTATGGCGACCCCAAAATTTTGGCGGACTTTTATGACTCCATGGAAAAATGGGTGGAATATGTGCGGTATACCTCGTCCACGGAGAATCCAGAGGGATTACAAAATGTAACGGGCGAACGCGCGGAACATTTAAAGTATATCTGGAATACTGGATTTCATTTCGGCGACTGGCTCACTCCCAGTGTCAGTATGAATCCTGAGACCGGAGACGTAGATCTGATGCAGAGCGCAATCATGACAATGGATATTGTTCCCACCTTTTTTTACGCATACAGTTGTATCCTTATGGAACAAATTTCTCATGTCCTGAATAAAGAAGAAAGAGCCGGCTATTATGCAAAACTCTATCAGAAAATAAAAGATGCCTTCCAGTATGAATATATCAATGATGATGGTACAATCAAAAGTAATCTGCAGGGAATACAGGTTCTGGCCCTGCACACAGGACTTGTAGAAGGAAAAGCAAAAGAAAAAA
>CABQGZ010000986.1 GCA_902463835.1 uncultured Lachnospiraceae bacterium | reverse complement strand
CTCCTACATCTACCTATATGGCGACATGGATATGGAGGAGAAGCTGAATTGGCTGGATCAGGAGTATCTTGACAGCTTCGAATATCTGAAGATCGATTCTGCCATCGGGGGGCAGGAACCCTTCGAAAAGCCGGTGGAGCTTACCAGGAGCTATCCCATCGCCAGCGGGGAATCCGTGGCGGACAACACCTATCTGTCCTGCAATTTCTCGGTGGATACAATTTTAAATGAACGGTTATATATCGCCTTTGATATTCTGGACTACTGTCTTCTGGGCGCGCCAGGAGCTCCGTTAAAGAAGGCGCTGCTGGACGCGAAGATCGGAAAGGACGTGATGAGCTCCTACGACAACAGCATCTACCAGCCTGTATTTTCCATCATTGTGAAGAACAGCAACCCGGAACAGAAGGAAGCCTTTCTTGCGACGGTAGAGCAGGTGTTAGAGGAGCAGGTAAAACGGGGGCTGAACAAAAAATCCCTGTTGGCTGGCCTAAACAGCTTTGAATTCAAGTATCGGGAGGCAGAGTACGGTCAGTTCCCCAAGGGACTGCTATTTGGAATCCAGTGCCTGGACAGCTGGCTCTATGACGACGAGCACCCCTTCACCCATCTGGAAGCCCTGGACGTGATCCAATGGCTGAAAAAGCAGGTGGAGACAGATTACTTCGAGCAGCTCATCGACACCTATCTGTTGAAAAATAAGCATCGCGCCATCGTCATCATTCAGCCGGAGCATGGACTGGGCGGAAAGAAGGAGAAGGCGCTGGAGGAAAAGCTTGCTGCATATAAGGCGACACTGACAGCAGAGGAGCTTCACAAGCTTGTGGCGGACACCAGACATCTGAAGGAATATCAGGAGGAGCCCTCCACAAAGGAGGAACTGATGACCATCCCCATGCTCTCACGAGCGGATCTGAAGCGGGAGGCGGAGCCTTTCTCCCTGGAGGAGCGCAGCGAAGCGGAGACCAAGATCCTGTACCATGACGTGGATTCCAACGGCATTGCCTATGTGAATCTGTTGTTTGATACCTCCGCAGTAGCCAGTGAAGATATTCCATATCTTGGCATTTTAAAGGCTGTCCTGGGATTTGTGGACACGGAGAACTATCGGTACAGTGAGCTTGCCAACGAGATCAATCTTCACACCGGCGGTATCAGCAGTGTGGTCAGCGCCTACGCCCACGCCAACGACGATGGGTTTACCACCAAATACGAGGTGCGGGCAAAGATGCTCTACGAGAAGCTGCCAAAGGCTATGGAGCTGATGGGTGAGATTCTGTCAGCCTCCAGGTTCACAGATGAGAAGCGTATCTATGAGATCATCGCCCAGCTGAAATCCAGACTGCAGATGAGTTTAAGCTCCTCCGGCAATATGATATCTGCCATGCGTGCCATGTCCTATTTTGCGGCATCCGCAAAATATACTGATATGACCGGCGGTATCGCCTTCTATCAGAAGGTGCGGCAGATCGAAGAAAATTACCAGGAGGAAAAGGCTGCCCTGGCGGAGAAGCTGCAGGAGCTGACGGAACTGATTTTCCGCCCGGAGAATCTGATGGTCAGCATCGGAAGCGAGCAGGAGGGCTACGACAGATTCGCCCGCACCCTGCCCGGCTTCACAGCGCTTCTGTGGAATACCCCGGTGACCTCCCATTCCGACACCTTAGAGTGCAGGAGGGAGAACGAGGGCTTCCTGGATGCCTCCCAGGTACAGTACGTATCCCGCGCCGGCAATTTCCGAAAAGCAGGCTACGAGTACACCGGCGCCCTTCGTATCCTGAAGGTCATTCTAAGCTATGAATACCTGTGGCTGAACATCCGCGTCAAGGGCGGCGCCTACGGCTGTATGAGCGGCTTTACCAGAAGAGGTGACGGCTACTTCACCTCATACCGTGACCCCAATCTGGAAAAAACCAACCAGGTTTACGAAGGAACTGCCGATTACCTTCGCAGCTTCGCCATCGATGAGCGCGATATGACCAAATATATCATCGGAACCTTCAGCGACATGGACACCCCACTGA
>CABQGZ010000985.1 GCA_902463835.1 uncultured Lachnospiraceae bacterium | reverse complement strand
CTTATGCATTGATGTACCTGCTGGTGCCATTTATGGAGTTTCGTCCATGGACCAAGAAGACCTATTGGATGCTGACAATTTTCCTTGCGGCGGGCTTCCTGCTGCGTCCGCTGCTGGGTACGGTGGTCAATATTACCACGCTGCTGGGAGAGGAATTCACTGTCACGTCATTCGCAGGAGAGGGCGTGAATATTTTCCGTGTTCTCGTCTGCAATGTGCCGCTGGTGCTGTCTTATATCTACCGCAAGAAACTGTTTGCGGACAGTTCAACGGCAGAGAACCTTATGATAAATCTAACCATGCTTAACGGGGCTATTATGTTCGTCGGACTTTTTGGGACGGCAAATTATTTTGCACGACTGGCCAACTATTTCTTGATTTTCCAGTCGTTGTCGCTTCCTTGGATGCTGAAGAAAATCGGCGGCAGAGATAGGAAAATGCTGACTGCACTGATGGTGCTGGGATTCCTTGCGTATTTCTATTACGCCAATGTCCTTGCAATTCCATTTGATCAGGACTTTGCGCGGCTGAGCTTGCCGGAATACCTTGCGCAATTAAAATAAACATTTATCCTGTCCCAAAGTAGAAAAGCTCCATAAGTTGATATGACCCGAGTTAGTATCGGGATAACTTGCTACGGAGGTTAACATATGCTCGCTTCTTCTATTTCTCAGCTAATTGAGTCTTGCGGTCTTTGCCAAGCGGGCGAAGTAAAAGCAATTCAAACAATGAAAGCAGGTATGACAAATCGATCGTATACCTTTTTTGTAAAAGAAAAACAATACATAATTCGGATTCCGGGTGAAGGAACGGAGCACTTGATTAACCGAACGCAGGAGTATGCCGTTTATAGCGCGATTGCTCCGTTAAGGATCAGCGAGGACGTTTATTATTTTGATCCAAAAACAGGAATTAAAATTGCGGCCTATTTAACGGATGCCCACGTCTGTGACAGCAGTAACTGGGAAGAAGTTGAGCGTTGTTTATCAGCATTAAAAAGATTCCATGCGCAGAAGCTGCACGTTTCTCATAGCTTCGATCTTTGGGAACGTCTCGCTTTCTATGAGAGCCTTTGGAATGGTGCACCTTCCGTTTACGCGGATTATGATAAAACAAAGCAGGCTGTCCTTAGTTTGAAAAGCTATATTGACGCACAGCCAAAGAGCATCCAGCTCTGTCATATCGATGCTGTTCCGGATAATTTCCTGTTTGTGACCGGAAAGGACGGAAGCGAGGAGATTAAGCTCATCGACTGGGAGTATGCTGGTATGCAGGACCCACACTTGGATGTCGCAATGTTTATTGTCTATGCAATGTACGATAGAGACTCAGCTGAGAAACTGATAGACCTGTATTTCTCTGATGGCTGCGATCAGGCCACCCGCCTGAAGGTATATTGCTATATTGCTGTCAGTGGCCTTGTGTGGAGCAATTGGTGCGAATTTAAACACCATTGCGGTGTGGAGTTCGGCGCTTATACACAGCGACAGTATGATTACGCGAGAGAGTATACCAAAATCTTTTTCAAGGAATACAGAGAGGCATTTGGCAGAGATTATGTTTGAACATACCATAGAACGCGCCATCATTATGGCCGCAGGTATTGGCCAGCGGCTAAGGCCTGTAACCTTGGCAACTCCAAAACCGTTGGTTTCTGTAAATGGCGTGCGCATGATTGATACGATCATGACTGCGCTTCACAAAAATAAAATACATGAGATTTACATCGTGGTCGGATATCTCAAAGAGCAATTCTATGAGTGGGCGAAAAAGTATGAAGGCGTTACGCTGATAGAAAATCCATGGTACGCAGAGTGCAATAACATTTCATCGCTCTATGCTGCGCGTGAATATCTGAACAATGCAATAATACTGGATGGCGATCAGATCATCCAAAATGCGGAAATTCTTCACCGGGGATTTAACCGATCCGGCTACAGCTGTGTCTGGACTGACAGAGACACAGATGAGTGGATGCTGACGGTTGAAGATGGGATCGTGAAAAAATGCAGCCGCACAGGCGG
>CABQGZ010000984.1 GCA_902463835.1 uncultured Lachnospiraceae bacterium | reverse complement strand
GCCAAGGGAGAAAGTGTTTCCGATACCATTCGTGTCATTTCCTGTTATGCAGATATATGCGCTATGCGCCATCCCAAGGAGGGAGCTCCTCTTGTAGCCTCCCAGAAATCCACCATTCCTGTCATCAACGCCGGCGACGGCGGACATCAGCATCCCACCCAGACCTTAACCGACCTGCTCACCATCCACTCCCTGAAGGGACATCTTGGGGATCTCACCATCGGTCTGTGCGGCGATCTGAAATTCGGGCGCACCGTCCACTCTCTGATCCACGCGCTGATCCGCTATCCCAATATCCGTTTTGTGCTGATCTCCCCGGAGGAGCTTCGGATACCGGGCTATATCCGCGACGACGTGCTCAAGAGAAATCATATTCCTTACGAAGAAGTGGAGCGTCTGGAGGACGCAATGGCGGATCTGGATATCCTCTACATGACCAGAGTTCAGAAGGAACGCTTCTTCAACGAGGAGGATTACGTCCGCATGAAGGATTTCTATATCCTGGACAAGCCAAAGATGGCTCTGGCCAAGGAGGACATGCTGGTTCTGCACCCGCTGCCCCGTGTAAATGAGATCTCCGTGGAGATCGATGACGACCCGCGAGCTGCCTATTTCCGGCAGGCACAGTACGGCGTCTACGTCCGTATGGCTTTGATTCTTACTTTGTTGGAGGTGGAAGTGTAATGTTGAATGTTGGTGCAATTTCCGAAGGTTTTGTGTTAGACCATATCCAGGCCGGTATGAGCCTGTCCCTGTATCACGATCTGAAGCTGGACGAGCTGGACTGCTGCGTCGCCATCATCAAGAATGCCCGCAGCAACAAGATGGGCAAAAAGGACATTTTAAAGGTGGAATGCGATCCCAGCGCCCTGAACCTGGACGTCCTTGGCTTTATCGATCACAACATCACGGTGAATATCATCAAGGGTGAGAAGATTGTGGAGAAAAAGCTCTTAAAGCTTCCCAGCGAGATCAAAAATGTCATCCGCTGCAAAAATCCCCGCTGCATTACCTCCATCGAGCAGGAGCTGGATCAGATCTTCGTGCTGACGGATCCGGAGAATGAGGTTTACCGCTGCAAGTATTGCGAGGAGAAGTACAAGGGCCACAAAAAGGTGCGGTAATTCTTACCAAAGCATAAAATGTTTCTAAAAAAATAATAGTTCCATTGACTTTGCGCTGCTTTCGGCTTACCATATCTCTATAAACGAAGGCGGCGCATTCCTTTACGATTGCATAATCATAGAATATACTTATACCAGAACCGCCAAATCAATTAGGAGTGAAATGATATGAAACAAAAATTACAGAACTTTATGGCAGGCCGTTACGGCGTGGATCAGCTCTCCCGGGTGTTGATGTTCGTCTCCCTGGCTCTGCTGATCATCTCCATGTTCAGCCGTTTTTCCCTGTTCTACCTGCTGGCCATTGGAATTCTGGTCTACACATACTTCCGTATGTTCTCCCGGAACGTCAGCAAGCGCTACGAGGAGAATCAGAAATTTTTGAACTGGAAATATCGCATGGTGGTAAAAAAGGATCGAACCAAGAAACACTGGGAACAGCGAAAAATCTATCACTTCTTCAAATGTCCCAGCTGCAAGCAGAAGGTGCGTGTGCCAAAGGGAAAAGGGAATATCTGTATCACTTGCCCCAAGTGCAGAACGGAATTCGTACGGAAAAGTTGAAAAATAAGCAGGACGGTAAGCCGGGTTATGTCGTTGAATAATCATCTATCTAGGATAACTGTTGCCAGTTACCTCAAGCAACCAACCTGAAGCTGGCGGGCCGCGTCATCGCTTCCATTCGGTCTTGCTTCGGATGGGGTTTACATGTGCCCCGTCTGTTACCAGGCGGGCGGTAGTCTCTTACACTGCCCTTCCACCCTTACTGCATCACTGCAGCGGTATATTTCTGTTGCACTGTCCTTAGAGTCGCCTCCACCGGCCGTTAGCCGGCATCCTGCCCTTTGAAGCCCGGACTTTCCTCACCTGCGGTCTTTCGACACCTGCAGCCGCGATTATT
>CABQGZ010000983.1 GCA_902463835.1 uncultured Lachnospiraceae bacterium | reverse complement strand
GAACAACGGCATGATCAAATTCCCGGGCGTGATCCTCTTCGCTTCCCGTGACCACCAGATCGTGCAGACCACCGCCAACCGGATCATTGAGATTCTGCCCGGCGGAACCATCATCGATAAGATCACCACCTACGACGAGTATCTGGAGAGTGACGAGATGGCGAGAAAGCGTCAGGTTTACTCTGCCAGCACGGCACAGGAGGAGGACGACTAAAGTCGTCCTCCTCCTACAATAGATACGCCTTTAACAGTTCCAGCGTATTTTTCACCCCGTCCACATGGCTACGCTCGTAGCCGTGGGAGGCATATACCCCGGCGCCAATGAGCCCGTGGCGCACGTCATACCCGGCGCTCAGCGCAGCGTCCGCGTCGGAGCCATAGTGGGGATACACATCCACCGCAAAATCTACATTATTTTCTCTGGCCGCACAGATCAGGTCACTGACCACCTCATAGGTGTAAGGCCCCGCGCTGTCCTTGGCGCAGATGGATACCTGGTGCTCCGTGCAGGTGAGACCCTCGCCCACGCAGCCCATATCTACAGAGAGAATCTCGGTGGTTCCCACCGGAACCGTTCCGCAGGCGCCGTGGCCCACCTCCTCATACACTGTGATGTGCTGATAGATTCTTCGATTCGGCGTGATATTCTCTTCCTTCAGATATTTTGCAAAGCCCAGAAAGATTCCCACACTCAGCTTGTCGTCCAGAAAGCGGCTCTTGATGTAGCCGGAGCCTGTGACCGTTGTTCTTGGATCAAAGGCTACGATATCTCCCACCATGATCCCAAGCTTCTCCGTCTCCTCTTTGGAAGCTGTCTTTTCATCGATGACCACCTCCATCTTGTCGTACTCCCGCTTGGTATCACTGTACTCCCCGTTCACATGAACGGAGGCGTTGTTCAGCTGGAAGGTGCCCTCATAGATCTGCCCGCTCCTTGTGATGATACGGCAGTTCTCCGATTCTCCGTTGTTGGGGTTCATGCCGCCTAAAGGCGTCAGGCGCAGTCTCCCATTGTCCTTGATCTGAGCGACCATCCCGCCCAGGGTATCGATATGCGCCTCCAGGAGAATGGCGTTGGCCTTATCCTTCCCGCCCAGGTCGATCAGCACCCCGCCTTTCTCTGTTTTCACCGGACTGTAGCCCAGCTTCTCGTACTCCTCCATCACATAGTCCGCCGCATTCCCCGTATACCCGGTGGGGCTGTCGATGGCAAGGATATTCTTTGTCTCTTCCAAAATGTAGTCCACATAGGAATCCATGGCCACTCCTTCTGTTACCATATACTAAAAATAACAGTAACCTATTTATTTTCTACCGCTTCACGATGTTCTATCATCTTTCTCTTTTCTTCCAGCATAGGCGCTAAACTATCCCATATAATAGCTCTGGCCTTTTGGTTCTTTTCCATACGCTGTTTCCTGCTTTTTCCCCATTCTGCAGCTTCTTTGTAGAGTTCATTTGACTCTCCCAAAACAGCATGACCGTATGACATAACTATCATCTCCTATCTGTCTTCATAAATAATTCCTGCCTTGTGACAGTTTTTCAAAAAATACTCTGACGCTTTTTGCAATGTTTTCAAACCTGCTGCCTCATTATTAGCAGATACTGCTTCATTAAAAATTTCAATTGCTTTATCAATATCAAATTTTTTTCCCTTTACTAAATAGAAAATATTGCCCAAATTAGTAACCACCGTTAACATCTTAATCATTGGATATTCAAGGAGAAATCTTACATCTTCCAATGATATCTTGGATATAGATGGGTGATTATGCAGTGAAACAACAATACACTCTTTGCTGCCACATATCAAATGATATGAATAGCTGTCTCGCATTGGATCTGCCGAATGATCATCACCAAAGTCCACACCAAAATATTGTGAATCATCTTCCTCGCTCACCCTGTTACTCATACTATATGTGATTGCAACCTCATTGGATTCATTTTCTTCTTTCGATAATTGCAATACTTTTTTAGCAAGCATCTGAATAATCAAATATTCCTCTTCTGGTATCTCTTTATAC
>CABQGZ010000982.1 GCA_902463835.1 uncultured Lachnospiraceae bacterium | reverse complement strand
ATCCGTATCTCCCGTCTTGGGGGAATTGCTCTCCTGGGAATTGTCGGAATCATTCACATCTGTCTTTCCATCATCCTTTTTTCCATCATCGGTTCCGTTGTTCTCGTCACCCGAAGAAGTCGTTTTGGGTTCTAACTGATCTTTTGCTTCTGCCAGCGCCGCAACCATATCGTCCACGATCTTCTGATCATGTTCTGATAATGATTCATCCTGCATCACTGCCTCCACTCTTGTCAGTACCGTCTTAAACACTGCCACGCTTTCCTCTGTGTACTTGCTCAGATCCAGTTCTTTCACGCTGTTCAGGAGATATTCCAGCGTACTCTTGTCGGCTTTCAGACGAAGATTGCCGATTGCTTCCACCAATGCGCCCCAGGCCTCATTTACCTCCGGCTGGAATGCGTTTCCATCATCCAGAACGGTCTGTCCCGCTTCCTTCGCCGCAAGGAATTCCGCCTGACCTGCTTCCACGTATTTTGTCAGATCAATTCCAGCTGCCAGCTCCAACGCCATTCGAAGATCACGCTTATCTGCCGCTTTCATGTCCAGACCATGTATTGCAAGCATAAGCTTCACCGTTGCGTTCATGATCTCCTCATACGTTGCATCGTCGTTGGCCATCACTGCATCGCCCTGGGCAATGGCTTCCGTGAATAAGTTCTTTACAGACTCGATCAGATCCTCCGTATCGCCGTTGGCCGCATGTCCTTTTGCCTTATCCACGAAATATTTTAACGTATTCTTGCTTGGCTTTTCTGGTTCTTCTGTCTCACCTTTTTCAACGGTATATGTCTCTCCCGCTGTAGTTGCAAAGGTAATGGTCTTTTCATCCGGCCAGTTGGGAACCATTCCTGCTGTCGTCTTCACAATATTTCCATTGGAATCCTTAACGGTAACGCCTTCCGCCCATGGAACTACCAGCGTCATTTCCTTTCCTGCCTCGCTGGTAATCATCACATTTTTCGCTTCCTGGGCTGTTCCATCGTATTCTGCGGAAACAGTGAACGCTCCTTTTGCGCGCAGATTTGCAAATTTAGCGTCTTTATCTGCATACCAGTTGGGGAAGAGCTTCGTGATTCCCTCCTCGCTTATCAGCATCATACTGTTGATTGCTTCCGTTGCACCGGATTTCTCAATTCCATGCATTCCATCTGCAATTCTTAAGTTTGGCTGCATTTGTCTCTGAATAACATTTACCAGTTTTGTCACAATCGTATCGATATCATATCTTGCTTTTACTGCCTCAGGGAATAATCTCGGGAAGTTATTCGCCTGACTCCACGCACCGTTTCCGGAAAATACGTCAATCGTATCGCGAACCATCTGAAGCTCTTCCGGGGTTGAAAAATAATTGTATACACCTCCCGGAATCATTGCGTCCAGCGGAAGGGCATTTCCATCTCCCGGAATCGGACTTGAAAGATCAACCCAGCTGCTTCCATTCCACTGCTTTTCCGCTAATGCCAGCACTGTTTTTCCATTTCTTTCAACCGTCGGCTGCGCTTCAAGATGTGTATAAATATCAATCCAGTCTTCCCGCTTCTCTTCATCCTCTCCTAAAATTTCACTATAGTTAATCAGGTTTCTTAAAGCTCCCTTTAACGCCGCAAGCTCTACTGCCGGATTAATCGCCCAGGAGCCTTCGTTGTATCCCGCGTAGAGAACATACTTGTATCCGTCTTCATGATCTGTTGTGGTTTCCCGCTCCAGCCAAGTCTCATAAAAGGCAACTGCCTGCTTCATGTAATCATAAACACCCTGCTCCAGGAATTCCTCATCCTGTGTATAATCATAATACTGTGTCATCAGATAAGCGTTGTAGACCACATTTAAAGCTTCATTGTGGTATGAGTTATCCAAAGTCATCCCCCACGGTCCAATACCTACCGGGAATAAAATCGCACCCTCGATTCCATTTTCCGCATTAATATCGCCTTTCGCAATCTTTTGTTCCACAAAATCAGACTTGATTCTCTTTAACTCACTGACAGATGTCGCTCTTCGCTGTCCCTCTTCCACAAACCCCAGCAA
>CABQGZ010000981.1 GCA_902463835.1 uncultured Lachnospiraceae bacterium | reverse complement strand
TAGATTTTCTCCACACCGCTTCCGCCAGTGACCGCATATTGTACCTGTGCCAGCTTGATAGGTACATTGGTGTTATTTACAATGTCCACACCATTGTCCGCAAACTCCGTACAAGCCACATTCACACCGAAGCCCGACAGAGCATTGCACTCCATGCCGATTCCACAATTTGTAATCCGCATGCCATAGAAATCTCCATACAGCGTAGTCCGCGCACCCGCATTAACCTGAATACCACAGCGATATCCGTCTAGGTATATGTTGCTAAAATAATCTCCCTCCAGATCTCCCAGCCGAAGTCCAATTCCATTTTCCCTGGTATATACTGCGATCGCATCACGTCCCGGCTGTGCCGCATATTCCCGAAATTCTTCCGGAAGCCGCCGATAGGCCGCACTGGTCAGAAAATCTGCCCAGTAATCTGCCGCAGCTGTAAATCCAACTGTCCCTCCGTTATCAGATGCATTCGCATTGGAAAATGCCACATGCAAAAACGTTCCCTTCACATTCTCCACATAAGTCTGTTCCGCATTCGCCTTCGCCATCATAGCGCTGTCCTTCTTAAACAATCCGTCGCAGATCCCTATTCCGTGAGAGGCATTGATCACCGTACAATTTTCCACCGTATGCATACTTCGATCCGCGGCCCGCAGGGCGCGCCCCTCATTATAAAACGTATAGGGATATACCTGCGCATCCTCCAGGCTTTGCCGCGGATAATATACGGTCAGCCCCACAGCACCAGATGCTCCACCCAAATAGATCAATGGCTTCCCGCCGTTCTCCTCCACATCCGCCAGGATGATTGCGCCATAGGTAAGACTGGTCTTGTCGGACAAAGAATCTGGATCCTGATAGTCGCCCCGAAGCGTGACATAAGCGGGAATCTCAAGCATATCTTTTACCCGGTAATAACCTTTTGGCAGCCAGACTGTTCCTCCGCCCTTGTCAGCGCAATCGAAAAGCGCTGCCTGAATCACTGCCGTTACATCTTCTTCTCCTGTATCATCAAGCAGATATTCCCCCTCTCCCAGCACGATGTCCGCAATGATGATATCCTCCTTGGAATAAACCGAGGTCACCTGCCTTGGTGCCGTCTCCTGATACCATATTTTATTCAACGGAATCTCAAGCTCGGCACTGCTTTCATTTTGTCGGAATCTCATAAGGGCACTTTTTTCATCCGCCTGATAGATCACCTCTTTCTCAACACTGTAGATATAAGGTGTATTTTCTGTCCAGGCCTCCAGATATTCGTTCAAAACCGTACAGACTTTTTCTTTTTCCACCTCTGCTGTCCCCCCTTTCCTGAGTCGTACATCTATCCTTCCACCCATCGCTGTCAGGCCGGACTCCACCGCTGCTCTGGCATAAGCCACATCCTGCACATCGTCCCCTGTGGTATTGCCGGGCAGATCCTTTTCATGCAATACGACAATATCAGAAAGCCAGAAGGTATTTGCCGTCTTCGTCGAAGTAAAGAACCGAAAACGGACGATATTACCAGGATTACAAGCTGTTTTACCCACAGCTGCCGCATCCCGGATTGACAGCCTAAGTTCGTTCCATCCCGGCTCCAGTACATTTCCTGACCACTGCTTTTCCGCATCGTCATTGACTGCTGTGCTGCCAATCTCTGCTGTACAGGTCACGGAGGTATTTCCTCCATTGTAAACGTGAAAACAAAGGACGCCATCCGCTTCATAGTCTGTAATATCCGTACCGCTTTGCTGTACAAACCAGTACACAACCTGCGCCGTTCCACTGCTCCGCACAAGATCAGGCTTCCCCTGTTCTGTCATCAGTCCTTCCTCTGGCCTGTTTTCTTCCTTTTCCAGAGTCTGAGTTCTCCCATTGATGGCAGTATAGGCATTTTCCGCATCTATCTCAGACACATCAAACAAGATTCTTCCAACATCCTTGGCTGCATAGCTGCTTGTCACCGGACTTCCTAACAGGTTGCCCGCCAGCCCGGTCAATGCCAAAAAACACATCCATTTCTTCACTCTCATAGTAGTCCTCCTTTTTCATGCAG
>CABQGZ010000980.1 GCA_902463835.1 uncultured Lachnospiraceae bacterium | reverse complement strand
CACATGGATCGGTTTATGCCGAACTGGAGAGAAATTCGCAAGAAACTAAATGGGCAGATTCTTGATTATTTCGGATAAAGCCGCAACTTGTTGCATGAAGCAATCATTGCTCAGAGAAGCTATGGAAATAGAGCACTTATGCGTGGCCTAGAAACCTGCTGGTACAGGTAATTTGACATTTTTCGGTACTAAGCAACAGTAAAATTATAGCGACGCAGTCCCATAACAAATTAGGTAGGTGTAGTAAATGATATCGACGATTAATTTTGAAAATCATATCAATCGATTTTTGGAAACAATGAGGGGGGTTCAACGGATCCTCTTTGTTGGAACTGGAATCTGTATTGAGAATTACCCAGTATTGGCTGGAGAAAAATGGAAGTGTATTTATACAACAAATCAGTCCGATCGACTTGCGGATACATTTAGCCGGGCGGAACGTCAGGTGCGGCCAATTTATACAAAACATGAATATGATAGTGCAAGGACAAAACTGGATCAAAATAATCCTCTGCTGGTGTTCATAAACGGTAGAGCTTCAAAGGAAAACGACGATGAAGATATCGACCAAGAAGTCGAGCGAAGAGAGAATAGTAAGCTACTGTTAAAGTCTATGACTTCTCTGCTCAAAAGTGATTTGATGGTTGAGTTAGTCATCGTGGGATACAATCCGCAGGACAATGGCGAACTGAGTCCTTATGATCTGTATGCGGAATTGCGATTACTTTCTGATAATCGTGTTACTTTCTATGGCGTAACACCAGAGATTGCAGCTAACAAGTACATCAAGAAATTGGCTAACGACGGAATCGTTACGTTATTTGCCCAGGATCTTGGAGAAGCCCTGGAAAATAGATGTTCTGTGGCTGATAACGACAGTGAAGATAGCCCCGTTGTAACGCATGATGTCGAGAATGCTAACAATACAGTGTACATCGATGGTCATCCTGTTGTTTTGGACGCTTCCCTGTGCTACGACTTTAATAAGTATGGACGTGTACTTTCCGTCCGAGAAATGGCTACAGGTACCATTAGCCGGATGATGCAGACAGAATTCTTCTACCAATTCCTTAAGCGCAGCCCCCATACACCTCAATGGTATGGATATGCAAAGAGAAATTCGTTTGCCGTGCCCAGAGAATTTGAAGATGAACTATATGAAAAAGTACATGACGGGTTGGAAAAGAACAGCGAGACTCCGGTTGTTTTGGTCGGTCAAACAAGTTCTGGTAAAAGCGTTGCCTTGGCGGCATTAGCTTTCCGTCTGTTCCAAGAGCGGAAATATCCAGTTTTGTTCGTCAACAACCCAGATGTGACTTTTGCGAAGCATTCTGCTGCTGCCCTCGCATTGGATAACATTTTGAAGGAAATCAGAGACAATGGCGGGCGTGCTATTGTGATTCTGGATTGGTCTGTGTACAATTTGCAACGCAGTGATACTATTGGTAGAATAGCCTATCAGTTTAATAATCGGGGGCAGAATGTCCTTTTCGTAGCAAGCGCCATGACTGCTGTGGCAGAAACTATTCGATACGTTACGGTTTCAGCCCCCATTGATCTAACTGCTTCCGAAAAGAATCGGTTCAAAGATCTGCTAGTGGAGAAAGGAAAGCTACCCCGCAACAAAGTCGAGCAATGGATGTGTCGCCACGAAAACGAGAATGGTCTGCTGTCCATGCTCTATCGGCTGGTATATGAACTACATCCTCAGCTGGAACTTGGCTTGAAGAAGGAAATTACCAAAGCGCTAGCAGATACAGTGGAAGGTATTATGGAACTGGAGGATCCGATTCCGGAGCAGAAGCCACTGAGTAGCATTGCCGCACAACTGCTTAAACTTGGCTTGATTGATTTGCCCGATACCTATACCCAGGAGCAAGTTCACTCCATAAAGACAAGTATCATAAACAGCCTACAAGCTTTCTGCGAAGGGCTGGCCGTAGCATCGCTGTTCAAACTCCGTATGCCCATTACTATGGCAATGCATCTTCTGCAAATTCCTGAGTGTAGCAATAGACAGCAATACCGTGATGTAG
>CABQGZ010000979.1 GCA_902463835.1 uncultured Lachnospiraceae bacterium | reverse complement strand
TGCGGGTCACTGTGTGGGACAGCATCAGAGGGATCCCAAAATCGTCCAGGCACTGCACCCGGTTGCGGGTAAGGCCTGCCAGATACGGCATCAGCTCCACCACTGCAAGCACCTTGGCTCCCTCCAGTGTCATTCTTCTTGCCATGATCATTCCGATATCTCCGGAACCTAAGATCACCACCTGTTTTCAATAATTTCTCGACCACATTTTTGTTAGATATTACAACTATCCTTTTTTAAGTTTTTGCCTTGTTTCTTCCAAAACACAATCAACATTTATGCCTGGGAAGAAAAGCTTGAACAGCCATGAATTTCATGTTATGATAAACGCAGCAGATCAATAGGAGGATACACGTTATGGGAATATATTTAAATCCGGGAAATACGTTTTTTTTGAGGCGACAAATTCCAGAATCTATGTAGATAAAACTAGATTGATTTCATATACCATAGTGTTTTGAACACCATGCAGAAATATGTCAGTGTCAGTCGCCCGCGCCGTTTTGGGAAATCCATGGCGGCCGATATGCTTGTGGCATATTATAGCAGAGGCTGCGATTCCGGTGCGTTGTTTGCAGGACGGAAGGCTGAAAAGGAAGCATCTTTTCATTCTCACTTGAATCAGCATAATGTGATACGGCTGGATATGCAGAGGTTTTTGTTTGACGAAGCTCATTTGAATATCCTTATTGACAATATCCAGGAGGTAGTGATTCAGGATCTTCGGACAGAGTATGCGAACTATTTTGAAGCAGATCAATACGGACTGCCCAGCGTACTGGAGCAAATTTATTCCCATACAGGCAAAGGCTTTATTTTTATTATCGACGAGTGGGACTGTGTATTTCGATTGGCAAAGGATCGGAAGGATGTACAGAAGGATTACCTTGATTTCCTGCGTGGCCTTTTTAAAGGCGCTGCGTATGTGGAATTAGCCTATATGACTGGTATTCTTCCTATCAAAAAATATGGAGAGCACTCCGCAATCAATATTTTTGACGAGTATTCTATGATCGATTCTGGAGAACTGTCCGCGTATTTTGGCTTTACCGCGGATGAGGTCAGCGAACTTTGCCAGCAGAATGACATATCTTTTCCTGAGATTCAAAAATGGTATGACGGATATTTATTAAATGGGCTTCATATTTATAACCCCAAATCTGTTGTTGATGTGATGAGGCGAAAAAAGTTCCGGAGTTATTGGACTGGAACAGAGACATACGAAGCATTGAAAGTCTATATTGACATGAATTTTGATGGGCTGAAGGAAGCAGTTATTGAAATGCTTGGAAACAGCCGCTGCAAAATCGACCCAACCACTTTTCAAAATGATATGACCACATTTGCATCCATGGATGACGTACTTACACTTCTTGTCCACCTTGGATATCTGGCATATGATGAAATTTCAGAGGAAGTTTTTATCCCGAACCAGGAGATTGCACAGGTATTTATGCGTGCGGTAAAAGTGCGCGGCTAGGATGGCCTTGCACAGGCGTTGAATCGCTCGGAAGGGCTTGTAGTGGAATTGAAGTGGAATAAATCCGCCGAAGGTGCAATTGATCAGATCAAGGATCGACGGTATGCGGACTGGATTGAAGGATATACCGGAAAAATCCTTTTGGTTGGGATTAATTATAGTGCAGACAAAGAGCATGAATGCATAATCGAAGAATACGTGAAGGACTTATGAGGTTTTGACTCATTGCGGATCTGATATTTCTTTCATTCATTGTACAGTGCTCATACCGCATCTGGGAAAAGCTTCCGTCCAAGAAAAGAACCATCCGTCATCGGATGGTTCCTCCGCCTACCACTATATCTCCCTGATAGAACACCACAGCCTGTCCCGGTGTAATCGCCCGGACGGGCTCGTCAAAATTGCATTCTGCCAGATCATTTCCAAGCTTACGCACCGTGCAGGGCGCTCCCTTGTGCCCGTAGCGGATCTTGGCTGTAACACGCATTTCCTCCAGCCCTTCCACCGCCATAAAGTTCAGGTGATCCGCCGTAAGCGTCGTTCCAAACACATCCTC
>CABQGZ010000978.1 GCA_902463835.1 uncultured Lachnospiraceae bacterium | reverse complement strand
ATCCGGGCAGAATCATTGGGCAGTACTTTTAAGATTTTTACCCTCTTTTTCAAGATCAGTGTCAACAGATCCTCCAGTCGCTCTGGCGCCGTGTCTGGATTAAGACTTTCCTTAAACATGATATCCGACAGTATCCTTGCTCCCCGTACCCCAGTACATATGTCCAGGAATATCTCCTGCTGTTCCCTCGTCCATCCATCAAAAATCTGCTGAAGCTCTTTATTGGCTTTGACTTCCTCTATCACCTCCTCCCTGTCACGAATCATCGGAAAATGCACCTTCAATACACTTGCCATAAAAATACCTCCTATGTAGTTTTGTGTTCTTCTCTCGGATTCATCCTTCGATCTGGGAAGGGTCGAATAAGAGAGGCCTACTGGCCTTGATTGTATCTGACACGAGATTTGTGTCTGATTTTGTTGAATTTAATGTAGCACGATTTTGTGGTATTTGCAACTATTTTTTGAAATTTGTTTGTGTCTATTATTAAAGGACGAAAGAGACTCATGTCCGTCGCGTTCCCGCTCCATGAGTCTCTCTTGCTTTGAGGCTTCTTTTAGCCAGTCAAATACTATTTACTTCTGCGTTTTTGTTCTCTGCGTCTCCGGCCAAAAGCAAAGACTGCTGTTCCAAGCGCTATCGCAGCTGCCGCTCCCGCAGCAGGAATGGCCGCTGGAAGTTCATCGCCAGTCTCGGGGCTGTCTATTCCTAGTTCACCCTCTTCATATACCACCTTGAAATTATCAAAGCTACTGTCGTCAAACAAGGAACGGATTCCAACTGCACCATGCTCCAGATCATAGGCGCCGGTATATTCATAGACTACCTGCACGAACTTCTCAGGGTCACTCAGAAGCGATAATGTAATCGTAACCGTCTTTCCATTGATATCCGCTTTCAGATTCAACGGCTCCTTGACGCCTCCGGTGAACAGCGCATTCTTATTGCCAGTCTCGGAGGTAGTTCTGCTAAACTCCTTCCAATCCGGGAAGGAACCTACGATCAGGTCGATGCGGTTAGCCGCATCCTCCCAGCCTTCGAAGTCGGACTGTACCAGGATTCCCAGAGCATTGATCTTGTCTACGGCATGTCCCGGTTTGGATGCTCCGATGTACAGACCGGAATTGATCTTGCCATTTTTACCCGGATAGATGTCAACCGATACGGATTTGTACACAGTATCTTTGCTCTTTAAGATCGCCTTGAACTCGCCTGGCTCTCCGCTGGGTACCAGCTTACCGTCCTTGATGACGAAGCCGCCGTTGGAGGAGTGGTAGAAGTTGAAATTCGAGGCATCCAGCATACTATTGAAGTCATATGTTGCCTTTTTATAATCCTTGTCATCCTTTGGATCTTCTTTGATTTCATAGTATTCAATACTTAAGTTATCCATACTGCTATCATTGAAGTACGAACGTACGCCTGCCTTTCCTGTCATTAGATTGATGGAGCCTTCATTGCCGGGATATGTATATACATCCTGCACGTACTTAGTCGGATCACTCACAAGGGAAAGTGTAATTAGGATCTCCTCTTCCGAAATCTCCACTTTCAGATTCAGCGGTTCCTTAACTCCATTCGTAAATAACGCATTTCCGTTCCCTTTCTCACTAATGGTTCTGCGAAGCTCTGTCCATTTTCCATCAAAGCTTCCTACTACGATATCAATTCGGTTTTGTGCATCTTCCCACCCTGCAAAATTCGATTCAATATAAACGCCTAACGCCTGAATTTGGTCTACCGCATGTCCAACCTTTGAAGTATTTAAATAAATACCCGACTGTATCTTTCCGCTTTCTCCTGGTAGTATGTCTACAGAAACAGAACGATATGCTCTGTCATCTGCTTTCACAATTGCCTTAAATTCTCCTGTTTCTCCCTCTGGTACCAGTTGCCCATTCTTAATCTGGAAACCTCCGTTTGAGGAATGATAGAATTTAAAATCCTCTGCTTCAGAATCACGTTCAAAAGGATAGGTCTTTTTTAATAAATTCCCTTCTCCGTACATTCCAGTAAGCGGTCCCACACGTTCTACATT
>CABQGZ010000977.1 GCA_902463835.1 uncultured Lachnospiraceae bacterium | reverse complement strand
TCCTAAGCCCGAGGCCCCCGGTTCGAGCCCGGGCAGGCGTACCAAAAACGCTGTGATCTCAACGGATCGCGGCGTTTTTTCGCTTTTGAGTGCGTTGTTTCAATGACAGCGGCAGCACCCGAAATTCAGCCGCTGCATCTTTTTGGCACCCCTTTTTCATATCGAACCGGTTTTTGTATTTTTCGCCGTTTGGCACCACCTTGGCACCATGGCACAAATCAGTCATTTGCAACCCTGGTTCGATATGAGCGATGTGAGCGCACTTAAGAGTTCGGGGGACTGCTGGAGTTGTACGATGATACTCTGCACGTCCAATGCAGTCTGTGGTTCATCAGGCGCTTTCACACTGCGCAGATCTGGGTTTGCGTAAAACGCACTTTCAAACTTCTGGGCATTGACCTTGCGGTCTTCATCAAGAATGTGCGCATAGACCTTTGTGACCATATCGGCCTGCGAATGCCCTGTGTCGCCCTGTGTGGCTTTGATGTCGCCGTGATTAAGTTTCAACTTATAAGTCGTGCTGGAATGGCGGAGAGAATGAAACACGACATTAGGGAGCTTGGCATCCCGCTTCAATCTCCGGAAAGCATTGGAAATAACCGTTTCCTCACAGGGACGGCCATTTGGCAGTGCTACAACGAGATTGTAGTCGAGGTATTCATCGCCCAGAAACTCTTTTTGCTTATCCTGAGAATCCTTCCACTCCCGCAAAATGTAAGCCACTGTTTTTGGCATCCACACCTTGCGAACGCTGCTTTCTGTCTTCGGCGTTTTCAGCACGATCACCGTGCTGGCATTTTCCAAGTACATGGTTCGAGGGAATTTTTTGATGATTTCTTCTTCGCCCAAAATAGCAAGGGAGGATTCCTTCACACGAGCCAGCTCTTTCTCCACACACAGATAGGCGTTGTCGTTGGCAATATCCGCATCGGAAATGTGAATGTTGTCCCAGGTCAGGCCAACGATTTCTCCGATCCGCAGCGAGCAGGCGAAAGATAGATTGATAGCAACATAGAGCCGCCCATCTTTACATTCATCCAACGCCTTTCGAATCGTCGCCGCATCCCATATCTCACGGGGTTTGCGCTTGACCTTTGGCAGAGTTGTGTTATCAAACGGGTTCTTTGCGACGATGTCCCAGCGTACAGCCTGTTTGAAAGCGCATCGAAGGAGTTTATTGATACGCTCAATATTGGCAGGTGTCATGTACTCCGTTTTGCTGTATCGGTTCTTAAAAACAGGGCATTTCGTCCTTTGCAGTATTGTAATAAACCGATCCGCTGCGATGGTAGTTACGTCCTGCATCAGTGTGTCGCCAAGCAGCGGGGCAATATAGTTGCGGATCAACCCCGTATTGGCTTCATAGGTGCTGGGACTCCATTTTTTCACCCCATACAAGCTCACAAAGTCATCGAGAAAGGCGGAAACGGTCGTCTTATTGGGTGATATAAAGGTGCGGTTGCCTTGTTTATATTCAATCTCTGCCTTGCGGTGTTTTGCTTCCGCTTCCGTATTAAAGGACTCCCATTTCTGTTTCTTTTCTCCGCATTCATTGAAATAGTAATAAACGACATGATATTTGCCTCTACGTCTTTTGATAGATGCCATAATAAACCTCCTACAGCGTCTGTTTATCCAGCCAATCATCAAAGGACACTTTGGAAACCCTGATGGAAGAACCGATCCGCACCATCTTGAACACGCCGGAGTGGACAAGGTTGTATGCAGCAGTTCTCCCGATACCAAGAATTTTTGCGATTTCCTCAACGGTGTATGTCCGCTTTCCGCCAAGGCTTTTGTTGGTGTCTCCGTGGTCAATACTCATAGTAGCCTCCCTTCTGTGACCACAGCACCATGCTTCAAAAGAATTGTAGCATGGTGCTGTGATACGCGCAAAAAATTGATATGGAATTATATCAGTGGAGGAAGCTCCTATTCTTGGCAACGGATGGGAGCTTCCTCTACCGATACATCTTTAGATGCATCTATTTCAAATTCATCTAAGAAAAAATCTCAAGCAAAACAGGCGGCTGGTGGCTGCCAG
>CABQGZ010000976.1 GCA_902463835.1 uncultured Lachnospiraceae bacterium | reverse complement strand
TGCCGCATCAATGGCCTCGCAGATTTCATCCCGCTGTGATTTTTTCTCCGGGTATTCCGTTCTCTTCTGCCGCTCCCCATAGGGCTTCCGGATAATGACCGACAGCCGGTGTTCCAGACAGACGATATCACTGAGCCTTGCCAGTGCAAGACCGGATAAGCGAAAATCTCGGAATTTTCTGGTGCAGTCTAATGTAGTCGAATTAAAAATAATGTGATTATGAATGTGCGCACGATCAACATGGGTAGCCACGATAAAAGCATGTTTTCCCTTGGTAAAGCGCATGGCCGTCTCATACCCAATCTTGTTTGCTTCCTCCGGCGCGATCTCTCCGGGCTTAAAAGATTGTCGAATCTGATATGCAATCACATCATGCGCCTGGGTTCTTCCAGTGATATGCTCATACTGCCGTTTGGAAAGCAGAAATTCTTCATCACAGGTCTTTGCGTCACAGGCATACGCACTGATGTATTTTCCATCTTCCGTCTTTGCTGCATTCTCAGAATAATCAGTACGGTCAGCCAGACACTGCGCTACCGTCTTTCCTTTATTGATATGCAGCGCAATTAGTCTTGTAGCCGCCATTTTCATATTCCTCCATCTTAAAAGAGCTACCCGAAGGCAGCTCTTACCAATCTACTATTCTCATTTTAACATCCGTTCCCGGTCATAAGCTCCCTGCAAATAAACGGCCTGCTTGATGATTTCTTCCATATCGAAATAGACGCACATAATGCTTTCGTACAGCTTCCACACATTAGATTCGCTGCCTCCCACCATCTCCATCAGCTGGTCTTCCATCTTCGATTGCTCAGACTGTTTTTCCTGATAAGCGGTCTCTTCCACAAAATGATTCTCTCCATCTGTTTCCTCGTACCGTAAATCATAATAATCTTTCATAAACTGAATATCCATCTAATCCCTCCTCAAATTGTCAAAACATCCTCTACGCGCTCGCACAGCTGTTCCATCAGTTCCATAATGCCGCCCGCACCAACCGCAGCTGCGAACAGCCCCATCTCAATCAGGGTCAGCAAGAACACATCCGTCCAGCTCGCCCGAACCACAGAATAGATACCGCAGCCAAGAACGAAAAGCATAACCGGCGAAAGCACCCACAGGGATAGCTGCATCAGCAGATTCCAGATAAAGCATAGAAATCGCAGCAGAAACGCAACCGGCAGCAACAGAATTCTCAGCACCAGCTTCAACAAAAAACATACGATCTTCATGGACTTCACCCCTTCGTTTTTCTTTTCATCTTCATTTTACTGTACCCGCTTGCCAAACACCACGATGTCAACAGGGAAACTCAAAAAATATGTAACGGCACAGACAGTTTCATCTGTGCCATGTACTGTAGAAATCCCGCACGTTTGCGCCGTCAGCGAATACCGGAAAGTCTCTTCAGGATCAGCTTCTGCATCTCCCAGAGTTCATCCAGCCACTTCTGCAAATCCCGGATATCCTCCGCATAGATGCTTCCGGATTCATTGGCTCGTTTTGCGTACTGGTTCAGGTTGTTGCTGCATCGGCGAAGAAGGGTGGATACCTGCGCCACATCCGACAAATCAAGCTTCACGCAGTACCCGTCCATCGCCATCTTTCTCATATAGGCACCGGTGTTCCGAATACCCAATTCCTTCTGCTTTTCACGAATCCTCGCCAGCTCTTCCGGGTTTACCCGGACATTGATCCAGTGTTCCCGAACACTCATAGTGCCACCTCCTCATCATCTCGATGTGCCATCGGCGGAATGCGACCGGCACGGTCACGCAGTTCTGCCAGGACAGACGGTTTTTCCGTTGTTTGCTCACGGTCAGGATCATCATTTCCACGGTCATCCATATTCAGCAGTGCGTCCAGTTCTGCCAGTCTTGCACTCTTTTCTGCCAGTTCTGCCTCCTGGGGGAACTGCTTTCCAAGCTCGGCCTGCGCAGCTTCCTGCTGGCTCCTAAGATTGTCCAGCTGCTGTTCCGCCTTCTCCAGCCTTGCAGGAATCCCGGCAAGAGCATTATCCAAACGCTGGATATTGCCCGCAGCAC
>CABQGZ010000975.1 GCA_902463835.1 uncultured Lachnospiraceae bacterium | reverse complement strand
GATAAGGCCAAGGATCAGACCTATTTTCTCTACTGCCTGACCCAGGATATGCTGGAGCACACCCTCTTTCCCCTGGGGGAATTGACCAAGCCCCAGGTCCGCGCCATTGCGGAAGAACACGGCTTTGTCACCGCCCGGAAGCACGACAGCCAGGACATCTGCTTCGTGCCGGACGGAGACTACACCGCCTTTCTGGAGCGCTACACCGGAAAGACCTATCCCCAGGGGGATTTTCTGGACGAGAGCGGCAAGGTGGTAGGCAAGCACCATGGGGCTGTGCGCTACACCATCGGTCAGCGCAAGGGCTTAGGGCTTGCCATGGGCGAACCGGTCTATGTCTGCGGAAAGGATATGCAGGCCAATACCGTCACCGTTGGCCCCAACAGTTCCCTGTTTTCCTCTGCCTTGCAGGCAAACGACTGGAATTGGTTTCCCTTTCCGGAACTGACGGAACCTATGGATGTCACCGTCAAGATCCGCCACAGCCAGTTTGAGCAGCCGGGCCGGGTGTTCCCGGAGGCAGATGGCTTCGCCCGGGTGGAGTTCGCCCAGCCCCTGCGGGCCGTGACCCCCGGACAGGCCGTGGTGCTCTATCAAGGCGACATGGTCCTGGGCGGTGGAACCATTACCGAGGCAATTTGTTAAAAGCGCCAAAAATGCGGACACCGTCAAAATTCTGGCGGTGTCCGCATTCAATATGTACTGTTTTCTAAAACGCACAAGTATTTTTCTCACGCCCCAACAGACTGTGGGCTGTTGATTACTTAACGCCTCTTACAACCATTGTTATAGACATGTTTGTGTCCCATTGCTTGACGCCCTGGTCATAGAGCAGGATTCTCTTATCATACTTGGCGTTTACCAACCGTTTCAGTTCCTCAACCTCCGAAGCTGTCACAGCCTGGCCTGCGATTTGCAGCAGACTCTGCGCGTAATCAAGGTCACTTTGCCGGTTGGCATTTATCATGGCGTGGGCCATTTCCGCCGAGTAGCAAGGATCATCCGGCGTCAAGTTTACAGCAATATATTCTGTTGAAACATTCCGGAATCCATACCTTTCCATACAGAGCGGCAATTCCGCCTCGCTCTGCGGATACTTACCCACCCTGTATTTTGCGTGTATTTCCTTGAAATGCGCATCTGCCCGCCGCCAAATATCCTGTTCAAATTCCGTTTCTTCAGAGATACAGGATGCAGGAATATTGATTCCTCTTCGTGCGGACAAAACGAGGCATACGCCGTTTTCCTTCAGGACTCTATACTGTTCACCATAAAATACAGAAGGTTCGATATGCTCCGCGACTGTATTGGAAATGGTGACATCGAAGGAGCGGTCCTCAAAGGCCAGCGCCGTGGCGTCGCTCTCCAAAAAATCAACATCAGGCGCTTTTTCCTGGGCAAACGAAATAAAACTGCTGTCCCGATCAACGCCGCATATTCGAGCATGGGGATACCATCGCCGGAGGGACTGCGCCAAAGCGCCCGGACCGCACCCGATTTCAAGCATACTGCTTTTTTCATCAATTTCAAAAGCTTCCATATATCTTTCTTGGAACTGGTCCGCAAATCTCAGAGAACGTGAAAGATAGAGCGTTCCAATATTTTGAATATACTGCGACCAAATCGTATTCATACGGTACCCCCACAAATTTCAATTTATCCTATATCCTACCTGAAGCGAAGTATATCAGAAAAGCACGAAGAAAGCAATCGCATTCGCAAAAGTAAGCCCCCGCCGAAAACCCGGCGGGGGCTGTACATATTATCTGGTTCCCTTGTCGTAGGGAATGCCCTCGGCCTTGGGGGCCCGGGACTTCTTGGAGGTGAAGGCCAGAACGACCAATGTGACAAGATAGGGCAGCATCCGGTACAGATGGGAGGAAATGCCCAGCTGCGCCAGCAGATACACGCCGTCACCGTTCAGGTCCAGGCTGCTGTAGGCCGCTGCGATACATTTGAAGAGGCCAAAGAGCAGAGACGCCCCGGCGATATTCAGAGGCGTCCAGTTGCCGAAGATCATAACAGCCAGAGCCAGGAAGCCGAAGCCCGCCA
>CABQGZ010000974.1 GCA_902463835.1 uncultured Lachnospiraceae bacterium | reverse complement strand
ATTACCCATCGTGCAACAATTTATTGTAATGGCCATGAGATTGGATCTCACGAGGGCGGGTTTCTGCCGGTGGTCGTTCCGGTCAGGAAAGGTGCAAAATACGGTGGGGCGAATCGTCTTGTGATCAAAGTGAATAATGAATTAAATGAGACAAGCCTTCCCTGTGGTAAAGTAAAAGAGCTTAGAAATGGAAGAAAGCTTGCGCAGCCATATTTTGATTTTTTTAATTATTCCGGAATTCACCGGAGCGTCTGGCTGGTACAGGTTCCGGCTGAAGCGGTGCAGGATTACAACGTGACTTATGAGCTGTCGGAGGAGGATGCGAGAATCCATTACGAGGTTATTACAAATGGAAACCATCCGGTAAACGTGCAGCTGAGTGACCGCGAGGGGAATCTGGTAGCGGAAGCAAATGGCAAAAAAGGAACCTTGTATGTAAAAAAGGCGAAGCTGTGGCAGGTGCGCAACGCGTATTTGTATCGATTGATTATTCAGATTACGGATGGGCCGCTGGTGCTGGATAAATATGTGGAAAATATCGGAATACGAACAGTGCGGGTGGATGGAACAAAGATTCTGGTGAATGAAAAACCCGTGTATTTAAAAGGATTCGGGAAGCATGAGGATTTTGAGATTATTGGCCGAGGATTCAACTGGAGTGTAGCGAAAAGGGATTTTGAATGTATGAAGTGGACCAATGCAAACTGCTTCCGCACAAGCCATTATCCGTATGCCGAGGAATGGTATCAGTTTGCAGACGAGGAAGGGTTCCTGATTATCGATGAGGTTCCGGGGGTGGGGTTGATGCGCTCCACGCGAAATTTTTATGATGCCGGGAAAAACAGGTATACCAGTTTTTTTGAATCGTTCACTATCGACAAGTTAAAAGCCGCTCATTTGAACTGTGTGAAAGAAATGATTTTTCGGGATAAGAATCACCCTTCCGTGATTGCCTGGAGTCTGTTTAATGAGCCGGAAACTACCAGCAGTTATGCCAGAGAGTATTTTTTTGACATTTTTAAAGCAGCCAGAAGTACAGATCCCCAGAACAGGCCATGTACAGGGGCTCTGGAGAAGAACAGCTCGCCCCAGGCATGCCGGTGCTATGATCTCTGTGATTTTATAAGTTTGAATCGTTATTACGGCTGGTACATAAAGGGAGGGGCTGAACTGGAGGATGCCCGCGAGGAATTTCTGGAGGAAATGGAGCAGTGGAAGGCAGTATGTGGCGGAAAACCCATTGTTTTTACGGAGTTTGGGGCGGACACGCTTGGTGTGGAGCATAAGCTTCCGCGAGTTATGTGGTCTCAGGAATATCAGGATGATTATCTCGCAATGTGTTTTGAAGTGTTTGATCAATGTGAACTTGTAGCAGGGGAACTGGTGTGGAATTTTGCGGATTTTCAGACCACAGAGGGTATTATGCGCGTAAATGGGAATAAAAAGGGAATTTTTACAAGAACACGACAGCCGAAGGACGCCGCTTATCTGTTGAAGCGGCGCTGGGAAGTGACGGATAAGTATTTATGTGAAAGACAGGAGTTCTCCTGGAATTCATGAATGAAGTGAAAGGAATGAACAGTTAAAATGACGATACAAGAACAAAAGAGTCAGAAGAGCAGCATGATTTCGGGAAATCCCATCAAGCCATTGATTTTATTTTCTGTTCCGATGATACTAGGCAATCTGTTTCAACAGTTTTACAATATTGTGGATGCAATCGTAGTGGGAAAAGCGGTTGGTGAGGGTGCCCTGGCGGCGGTAGGTGCCTCCACGGCGATCACAATGTTGTTTGTCATGGTGGCAAATGGATGTGGGCTTGGATGTTCTGTGATCATTTCACAGCTGTTTGGCGCAAAGCAGTTGTCGAAGATGAAGACAGCGATCTCTACCGCGCTGATATCCATATTGGCATTTAGCGTTGTGTTAAGTATTACAGGAGTCGTGGTCAATAAGGGGATACTGCGGTTGATGGAAACACCGGAAAACGTTTTTGAGGAGGCAGCTGCGTATCTGCAGATTTATTTCTTTGGATTTGTTTTTTTGTTTCTGTATAATGT
>CABQGZ010000973.1 GCA_902463835.1 uncultured Lachnospiraceae bacterium | reverse complement strand
TCAATACCGCTGACTGGGGCAAGCTCAGACATTGGCTCACTCCATAACACTGTTTTTTCTGCATTCTGTACCACACCCTCCGGCAGCTCTGCCCGGTGCACCACTTCAAATCCGTCTATATAGTATGTAGCCTCAAACGGCTTGCTTTGCTGATAAAACCGGAAAAAATTTACCGCCGAAAAATCCATAAATCCCGTGCTCCAGCCGCCACACAGAGGAAACCACATCTCGTTCCAGCCTCCATGAAGCAGCACGTCGTAATATCCGTTCCCTTTTCCGAACTCATATTGCAGCTCACAGGAATCATTTGTTCCCGCGCTTGTCAATTCCAATCGAAATGTTGTTTCTATCTCTTTCTCCGTTTCCGGCAAATACAAAAAGAAATGAATATAACCGTCATCCTGATATTCACTGATATCCACGGGTGCAAAGCCTGCCTTCACCTGTCGGTTGCTGCCGCTGGCCCAAAGCAGCTTTCCCGGAAGAAGGGTCTGTTCTCCAACAATTCCTTCCATGTCAGACTTCGCCTCCAGCCTTCCCGCGCTCAATGCGGTCTCCTGTCCCGGAACGATCAGCCGAGTCTGGGATGTCCCGGCGTTCTCCTCATGGAACTTTGCCCCTTCCGGCAATTCTTTTAAGAGACTCATCTTTTTTAAGATACACTTTTCCACATCCGTATTCACCCTCAGGGAAAGACTGCTCATATTCGCCCTTGACATGAGCTCTTTGAACTTATCCATCCGCAAATATAAGGTCTGCTCCCCAGGAGCTGTTACATCGAAGGACAAACCTGTCCCATTCAGCGCAACCGTAACCGCATCCTTTGACGTAGCACTGGAACATAGCTCCAATGCCAACACGTTATAATCAGACAGATCATAACTATCTGCATACTCCCCATAGGAGCCTGCACTGCAGCTCACACTTCCGCCGCCAGACAGATCATATCCCCCTTCTGAAGCCAGTCTACTGTAATACAGCGTCTCCGTGCCATCCAGCAGGACATATTCTTCTCTGCCCGGATTCCGCCCTGTCCCCTGTGCCGGCAGCAGCGCTGCTCCAATCAGGGTCATTCGGTTGTAAAGACGCACATCCGCTCCCAATGCCGCCTGGATACTGTACCGGTTCTTCTGATGAATATTCACCCCTGTCAGACTGCTGGCTGCATCCTCAGCCACCGCGATTACTCCAATATCATTCCCTGCTGCACCCCCGACGCCCGCATTTACCAGCTGTGCCTGAGAACCATTTTTCAAGGTCACAAGATCATGGGTGCGATACGCATACCAATGTAAAATTGTCTGGTCAACAGCATTGTCAAGAATAATACAGTCAAGGCCGTCCGACGTGGTGGTAAAATAAGGCGCGTTTGTCCCTATGGATACATCCCATCCCGCATATCCCCAAGCGTTGCGCACCAAAGGCGTTGCATTCTGCAGACACCGCAGAATACTTCCGCCGCTTCCGCCTGTCACCTTCACATTATTACAATAATCAGCAAAGGTCACTCCCTCTATCCTATAATCATCACAGCCCTTCATATGGATTCCATGACTAAAGGCGACAATCGCACAGTTCTCCACAAAGGCTCCATCCGCCTCATGCCCATACACCGCATAACCTGTCACAACATAACTGCCAGCAGTTTCATGCTCTTCCACTGTCTGTTCCGGATATGTTATTATCAGCCCGGCTATCCCGGCATCCTTCCCCGTCAATTCGATAGCGCCGCTTCCCCAGGTGTCCCCCGCTGCATTTTGGTATATCTCCAGTACTGTACCGCCGTCAATATCCGGCGTTGGGCGAACGCCTACCGGAGAAGTCCCCCGCAATTCCACACCAGCAGGCAGAACCAATTGGTCTTCCAGGCGGTAATGACCGGCCGGGAGATAGACCACTCCGCCTCCCGCATTCCCTGCTTCATTCAATGCTGTCTGAATTCTGTCCGTCACATCTGTCAGCCCTGTCCTGTCCAATGTTTCCAGTATACAAACAATCCCTGTCGTTTTCTTTTTTCTCCCTATATTTTCTATATCCACCGGTTTCCGGGCAAGATCACC
>CABQGZ010000972.1 GCA_902463835.1 uncultured Lachnospiraceae bacterium | reverse complement strand
GTGCTGAAAACCTTGATTTTACACGGTTTTCAGCATTTTTTGTTTCAGGGACACCCGTTGGAATGAAAGGAGCAGAATGGCAACCATTAAAGAAATCGCAAAAGAATGCAACGTGTCCGTTGCAACGGTGTCTAATATACTGAACCATAAGCCAGGTGCCAGTGAAGAGACGAGGAAGCGGGTAATGGACAAAGTAAAGGAACGAAATTACATGCCCAACACGGTAGCACAGAACCTGAAGAAGCGGAACACAAGGAGTATCGGGGTGATCGTGGAGGATATGACAATCTTCAGCATTCCTAATATTGTAGATGGGATTACCGAACACTGTGAGGAAAAACAGTATCAGATCCTTCTGAGCAATCTTCGCCTTTTTCAGAAATATCATGATAAATATTATCACAAAGAGTACTACTATGAGTTCGTGCGGCGCCAGGTTCAGGAACTTATGGCAAAGCAGGTGGAAGGGATTATATACGTTGCGGCCCATGAGAGAACGATGAAAGGACTGTTAGAGGAATTGCCCATACCTGCCGTGATGGCTTACGGCTGCACGTTGAACGCCGCCATTCCCTCGGTGGTCGTGGATGATGAGTCGGGGGCATATGAACTTGTCAGTATGTTGATTGGTTCCGGTCACCAAAAGATTGGAGTTGTGACGGGAAAGATTGACAGCTTTCACACCCAGGAGCGACTGCGGGGATACCAGCGGGCACTGTATGATGCTGGGATAATGTTTCATCCGGAATTGATCTGTATCGGAGACTGGGAGCGGAGCAGCGGATATCGATATGCGGATCAGCTTATGGAACATGGAGGGACGGCCATATTTTGCATGAATGATCTGATGGCGGGCGGCGTATATGATCGGATGACGGAGCTTCAGAAGACAGTGGGGAGAGATATAGCGCTGGTGGGCTATGATGGACGTGAATTGGCGGAGTATTATAAGCCAAGGCTCACTACGATGGAGCTTCCGCTGCACGATGTGGGATATATGGCCAGCAGACTTATGTTTCAGCTGCTTGAAAAGGAAACGATTCAGGAGATTGATGGAGTGTGCAGGGTAAAATGCAGAATCAGGCTTCGGGAATCCATATGAAACGTTTCATATGGAATTATCACCTATTAAGTCGAAAGAGAAGGATAACATAAGAAATCAGATGCCCTCGGATATAAAACGTTTCATCTGCTATTGCTTTTACGGAAGAAAGGTGAAATAATGGAAGCGTCAGTTTTCATGAAAAAATAAAAGGAGGGTTACAGCATGAGAAAAAAATTATTTACATTAGGGGTATGTGCTGCTGCGGCAGGGATGCTGCTGGCAGGCTGCGGAAAAGCAGGAAGTGAAGGGGCTTCTGGTAATGCACAGACAGATGGGCCGGGTTCTGCCGGAACGACGGAAATGGATGTAGAGGGGGAGGCCACCGAGCTTAAGGTGTGGACCTTTATCGAACTGCATCAGCAATTTTACACGGACATGGCAGAAAAATGGAACGAGGAGCACCCGGACAAAAAAGTGAAGCTGGTTCTGAGCAATCTGGCTTACGATGACATGCACAACAAGCTGTCCCTGGCATTGGAGACCGGGGAGGGAGCACCGGATGTGGTGGACATTGAATTGGGCAAATTTCCGGCATTTATGACGGGAGAGATTGGTCTTATGGATTTGACGGAAGCGGTGGAGCCCTACCGGAAAGATATTGTTGAGTCGCAGCTTACTACCTATCAAAAGGATGGAAAGCAGTATGGTTTTTCTACACATGTGGGGGCTACAGTGGCTTTTTACAATACCAAGCTGCTGGAAGATGCAGGGATCGACTACAAGAGCATTGTCACATGGGATGATTTCAAGGCAGCCGGTGTGAAGTATCACCAGGAAACCGGAAAGTATTTTGCATGTGTAGAGACTACGGCCCAGTGGATGATCAATCTGATGCTGGGGCAAAAGGGCGGGGATTATCTGAAAGCAGACGGCAGTCTGGATATTGACGGAGAAAAGATGGCAGAGGTGATGGAATACATAAAGGGAATGCAGGAAACAGGAGCCTTTGCCACGGTA
>CABQGZ010000971.1 GCA_902463835.1 uncultured Lachnospiraceae bacterium | reverse complement strand
TAAGTGAAAAGAAGCTTTTCCGGACCGGCCGCGGCCAGTATTCCGTCACCGGGCGTCAGCCCTTCAAGGAAAGTCCTGACGAAGAGTTGGTCCGTAGACACATGGAACTTATCGGTCAATACCCAACAGTCAGGTGCTGCTTGTACAAAGGAACTATCATTGCTCCACTCCTTCACCACCTTTCCTACAATGCACTCACTTACATTGAGGTGGACAAAGAGTTGACGGAGATTCTTTTTCACAGGCTCCGGGACAGTGGCGAAGCGGTTTATCTCAAGCCGTCACAGGAAGTGATGCAGAATTATGTGGACATCGGCAAACCTGGGATTATCATCAAGCCGCTGATTACCGGCGCGCCTACGACAACCGAGAACGGCGTTCCCATGCCCACCTTGGAAAAACTGCTCGTCGATACGCTGTGTGACGAGGATTTCAGCTACCTCCAGGGCGGAGAATGGTACTATATGATAGAAATGGCAGCCGACAATTACAACATCAACAAATCCCGGCTTCTCCGTTATGCGGGGAGGCGCGGGAAGAAAGAAATCATTGAAAACAAGCTAAAAGAATTCGGGTTATGATACAGATGCTCACCCTGGCCGGCTGTCCATACATATGGAAGGGTGGATCCAGTCTGATGCTGCTGCTCGCCCCCCGGCGGAACAGGCTGAGTATAGATGTGGACATCATTTGCCCGCCCGGGACTGAAATCGAAAAGTACCTGACCAGGTACAAAGACTTCGGCTTTACGGAGAGCGAGCCCAAGGACCGGGAGCAACCCGGAACGGATATCCCGAAATCACACCAGAAACTCCATTATAATGTTGCCTACCTTTCCAACAGTGACCGGAAAGAGAGCATTCTTCTGGATGTGTTGTACGAAGACGCCCAGTATGAAAAAGTGGAAACGCTCAAGGTGGAGAGCCCGTTCATCCGCCTGGACGGAGAGCCCCTTACCGTCCGGATCCCTTCCGTCAATGACATCATGGGTGACAAACTGACGGCGTTTGCCCCGAACACTTCCGGTATTCCTTACTACAAGAAAGGAGAGCCCAAATTCGTCGAAATCATCAAGCAACTGTACGATATTGGCCGCCTGTTCGAGTGCATGACGGACCTGCAGACCGTGGCCCGCGTTTTCGGCCGCATTCTCCCCATTGAAATGTCCTACAGGCATCTGGAGAACAATCCCGCAGCCGTCTATGCCGACATCAGGGATACCGCCATGTGTCTGGCGGCCCGGGGAAAAGCCGGAAACGGCAACTTTGAGGCGCTCCAAAGCGGCATCAATTTCATCAGACCATTCATGTATCAGGGCAAATACTACATTGAAGACGCCATCCTGGACGGTGCCAAGGCCGCCTATCTGGCAACGGCCATAGAGACCGGTGCGACAACTCTGGTGCGTTATGAGCCATCTGCCGAACTCCCGGAACTGCGTCCCACGATTTCCAACAAGGTAAACAAACTCAAAGGTTTCCAGAGCGAGGCATACTTCTACTGGGCGCAGGCAAGCATCCTGCTTGACAAGCGGTAGCGTTACGCGGCAGCGTGAACTCAAGTATTTTCAGGGTAACGATCCGGAAAAGGCCCCGGAAGCAAGCTGGGCTAAGTACTGATATGGCTCTTATCTTCTGAGGCTTCTGAGCTTCTGCTGGAGCGTCCCGTCGACCGCCATCTTCATCATCTTGCGGCTCTGCTCAAACTGCTTTATCAGCTTGTTGACATCCGCGAGAGTCGTCCCTGAACCCTTGGCTATCCTGCTGCGGCGGGAGCCGTTGAGACACTCAGGGTGCTCTTTCTCATACGGGGTCATCGACTGGATGATGGCCTCGGTGGATTTGAATGCGTCCTCCGGGATGTCCACATCCTTGAGGGCCTTGTCCATGCCGGGGAGCATGCCCATCAGGTCCTTCATGTTGCCCATCTTCTGAACCTGCTTGAGCTGCTCGTAGAAATCATTGATGGTGAACTGGTTGCGGGCTATCTTCTTCTTCAGCGCCCGGGCCTGCTGCTCATCGAACTGCTCCTGGGCCTTCTCCACGAGGGACACTACATCTCC
>CABQGZ010000970.1 GCA_902463835.1 uncultured Lachnospiraceae bacterium | reverse complement strand
CAAGGATACGAAGGTCTATATCCCCGGCGGCTCCTCCGACAACGCTTACCGTCCTTATCTTCTGCCGGACGAGCAGTCTCAGGCCACCTGTAATGTACACAATACAAAAAATGTTTTGCCGTTCCTGGATCTGAACAACCTTCTTGGAAACCCTAATGTTTCAAATGGAAACAGCAGTCAAAAGCCCAATAAACGCGATTAAGGATCACTTATGTGTACCTGACAGAGAAAATCCCGGGATTTGCCCCGGGATTTTCTCTGTGATTATATATCTAAAGGGATTAGGTCATACCTACTCTACATCCTGCAGCGCCGCCATATCCTCTTCACCGGTGCGCACCTTCACCACCTTAGCCACATCGTAAACAAAGATCTTGCCATCACCGATATGTCCGGTGTACAGTGTCTTTTTCACAGTTTCAATTACAGCCTCTACCGGAATCTTTCCTACGATCACTTCTACCTTCACCTTGGGCAGCAGCGTAGCATCCATCTCAACACCGCGGTATTTCTCCCCGGCTCCTCTCTGAACACCGCAGCCCATCACCTGCGTTACAGTCATACCGGTAACACCAAGGTCATTCATAGCCTTTCGCAGTTTGTCATAGCGGGACAGCTTGGCAATGATGACCACCTTGTAGATGCCCGTGATATCCTTCGGCACAGATACCACCTTGACAGCCGCATCCTTCTGAGCCTGGGAAGCCTCCGCGTATTCTAAAGTTCCAAGATCTGTATTCTCATTTACATCCATGGTCATAGTGTTGGACACGTCCATGATGCTAAAGCCGGAGTACGCGGATGCAATGCCATGCTCGCAGGCATCCAGTCCTACGATTTCCTCCTCCTCTGTCACACGCAGTCCAACCGTTGCCTTGATGACCAAAAACGCAATGGTGATGGTAATCGCTGCCCAGGAGCCTACCGTTAAGACGCCCAGCGCCTGAAGTCCCAGCTGCCTGAAGCCTCCGCCGTAGAACAGGCCCACAACCTCGCTGCCTGGAGCAGCGGAAGTGGCAAACAATCCCACCGCCAGGGTTCCCCAGATACCGTTCAGACAGTGCACTGCCACTGCACCCACCGGGTCGTCTACATGAAGCTTGTAGTCCAAAAGCCATACACCGAATACCACCAAAAGACCCGCCACCGCTCCTATGACAGTCGCCCCAATAGCATCTGTCACATCACAGGGAGCGGTGATGGCCACCAGGCCTGCCAGAGACGCATTCAGACACATGGATACATCGGGTTTGCCGTATTTCAGCCAGGTGAAAACCATACATACCACAGTTGCGACTGCCGGAGCAATGGTGGTAGTCAAAAAGATAGAGCCAAGCTGCGGAATACTTGTGGCCGCAGCACCGTTGAATCCGTACCATCCAAACCAGAGAATGAAACATCCAAGACATCCCAGCGGAAGGTTGTGCCCGGGAAATGCGTTAACCTTTGTGACTTTTCCTTTTTTATCCCTCGTAAATTTCCCGATTCTCGGTCCCAGTATCTTCGCCCCGATCAGCGCGGAGATGCCGCCTACCATATGGATGGCACAGGAGCCCGCAAAATCATGAAAGCCCAGCTGGGAGAGCCAGCCACCGCCCCAGATCCAGTGCGCCTCCACCGGATAGATCAATGCGGATATCACTGCGGAGTAGATGCAGTAGGATAGGAATTTTGTCCGCTCCGCCATTGCGCCGGATACAATGGTGGCCGTGGTGGCGCAGAACACCAGGTTAAATACAAAATTTGAGAAATCAAAATTTGCGTACGATGTGAAGATATCAAATCCCGGCTTTCCGATAAAGCCCAGCAGATCCTCACCCAGCAAAAGGGAAAAACCAATCAGGATAAACACCACGGTGCCGATACAAAAATCCATAAGGTTCTTCATCAGGATATTCCCTGTGTTCTTGGCTCTGGTGAAGCCCGCCTCCACCATGGCGAAACCGGCCTGCATCCAGAATACCAGTGCGGCACCGATCAAAAACCAGATGCCAAATGTGTGCTCACTTACCAAATTTACCAATGCTTCTTCTGTCATAACTTTTTCCTCCTCTTTCTTGTTACTT
>CABQGZ010000969.1 GCA_902463835.1 uncultured Lachnospiraceae bacterium | reverse complement strand
AGGAGCTGCACCACATCAAGAAGGAGAACATCGGCCTCATCGAGGTCATGGGTCTGGCGGTGCTTCCGGCGCGGCTGAAGGACGAGCTGGACGGCGTGGCGCGGGCGCTGGTGCGGGGCGACGATCTGCGGGCCGACGAGACGCTGGCCAAGCACGCGGACTGGGCGGAGGAGCTGAAAAGCCGCCATGTGTTCACGGCGGAAAACGCCGGAGAGCTGCTGCGGCAGGAGGTGGGCGCGGTGTTCGCCGCGGTTTTGGAGCACGCCGGCGTCTTTAAGCGCACCCCGGAGGGCCGGGAGGCCTTTTTGAGATTTATACATAGTGCTGAAATGTAAGGAGGAGCTATATGGCAAAGAACAGGTATATTGGGGATTATCCCGCTATTGGTATCCGCCCGATCATTGATGGTCGCCGCGGCCCGATGCAGTTACGAGAAAATCTGGAGGATCAAGTTCTGGCGATGGCTTTGGCAGCCAAAAAACTGTTTGAGGACAACCTGCGCTATTCCAATGGCGATCCGGTTCGTGTGGTCGTTGCAGATAGCTCGATTGGGCGCGTACCGGAATCGGCTGCCTGTGCGGAGAAATTCCGCAGAGAAGGCGTGGCAATTACACTGTCTGTCACACCGTGCTGGTGCTACGGCTCCGAAACTATGGATATGGACCCGATGACGATTAAGGGTGTCTGGGGCTTTAATGGTACGGAACGTCCGGGGGCTGTATACTTGGCCTCTGTTTTGGCCACCCATGCGCAAAAGGGACTTCCTGCGTTTGGGATTTATGGCCATGAGGTGCAGGATCGTGACCAGGTCGCCTGTATTCCTGATGATGTAAAGGAAAAGCTGCTGCGCTTTGGCCGTGCAGCCGTTGCCGCTGCAACCATGCGGGGAAAAAGCTATTTGCAGATCGGCTCGATGTGTATGGGGATCGGAGGCTCGATTATCGACCAGCAATTTATGGAGGAATATCTCGGCCTCCGCGTAGAGTCTGTGGATGAAGTAGAGATCCTTCGCCGCATGGAGGAGGGCATCTATGACCACGCTGCGTATGAAAAAGCATTGGCATGGACAAAGGAGCACTGCAAAGAAGGTCGTGACGATAACCCTGAATTCGTCCAGTTTCTTGGAGAAAAACGCCGCATTAAATTCACTGCGGAGGAAAAGGAAAAGCAGTGGGAATTCACCATTAAGATGTACTGTATCATCAAAGATCTGATGCAGGGAAACCCCAATCTCCCAGATGGATTCGAGGAGGAAAAGTCCGGCCACAATGCCATTGCAGCAGGTTTCCAGGGACAGAGGCAGTGGACGGATCACTGGCCCAACTGTGATTATCCCGAGGCAATACTGAATTCCTCCTTCGATTTTGAGGGGAAGAAAGAACCGATGGTCTTCGCTACTGAAAATGATGTGCTCAACGGACTCAGTATGTTGTTTATGGGTCTGCTGACCAATCGAGCGCAGATTTTCGCCGATGTCCGTACCTATTGGTCGCAGGAAGCCACAAAGCGAGTTACCGGATATGATTTGGAGGGTCGGGCAAAGGACAACGGCGGGATTATCCATCTGCTAAACTCCGGCGCAGCCTGCCTTGATGCCTGCGGCGAGTGTTCCGACGAGAATGGGAATGCGGTAATGAAGCACTGGTGGGATGTCACAGATGAGGACATCAGGAAAATGACCGACGCAACAGTCTGGTGCGAGGCGGGACTGGATAATTTCCGCGGCGGAGGCTTTTCCAGTCACTTTGTCACCCGTGCAGAAATGCCTGTCACTATGATTCGCCTTAACCTTGTAAAAGGCCTCGGCCCGGTTCTGCAAATTGCCGAAGGCTGGACCGTCAAGCTTCCCGATGCAGTGACCGAAACGCTCATGGAGCGTACAAATCCCACATGGCCTTGCACATGGTTCACACCGCGCTGCAGCGGTAAGCCTGGCAGCCCATTCCAAGACGCCTACACCGTTATGCAGCATTGGGGCGCAAATCACGGCGCAATCTCTTATGGACACATTGGTGCAGATATCATCACGCTCTGCTCTATGCTGCTTATTCCCATCAGTATGCATAA
>CABQGZ010000968.1 GCA_902463835.1 uncultured Lachnospiraceae bacterium | reverse complement strand
CGACATGATTGTAAGAAAAACATCAGCAAAATGTAAAAATCGACCGAAAAAGCAATGTGTAGAAAACCCCGCAAACCCTTGAATTTGCGGGGTTTTCTCACACACGAAAAAAAATGAGAGTTAATAACTTGACAAGATTCCCGGAGTTTGATATAATGGCCAGCGTAACAAGTTTGTAATATTTGTAACAAAACTGAATAAAACAGCATAAAATATGTAATACTTAATATTGGAAAAGCAACACCAGAGATTTATGCTGTCAGGAGGTTATGATGAAGCTCAACAAAAAGGTTATTGAAAGTGCAGCGGTTGCAGTATTCGCGCTTGTCATTACGGTGACTGCCATTGCTGGTGGAAATGGGTACACCAAAGCAGAACAATATACCAAGGAAGATAGGACAGAAGAAGTCCAGGTGGCAACCAAGGAGCGAATCGCATTGGATGTAGTCGCAGCCAGCGCCCAGGCGTATGGCGGTGCAGCCGCGAACGAGATTAGAAGTGGCAGAGCAGCAGCCGGCGTGAGCGCGGCAATCGCAGGGAACAGCCAGGTACTGGCAGCGGCTCAGGACACAGAGGCTCTCCAGGAGGCAGCCGTGGAGGAGGTATCCCCATGGGCTAACCGTTTGATGCCCAATGTGAACGGCGCACTGAATATCCGCAGCGGAGCCGGCGTGGAGACAGACCTGGTAGGGAAGCTCTATAAGGGCGCAGCGGCAGATATTCTGGAGCGCGGCGAGGAGTGGACGAAGATCAGCTCCGGAAGCGTGGAAGGATATGTGAAGAACGAGTACTGTGTATTTGGCGCGGAAGCGGAAGCCATGGCCAATGAACAGGGAACCGTGTATGCCACGGCTCTTGTAGGTGGACTTCGGGTACGGGCTCAGGCCAGCGCAGATGATGCCACGGAAGTGGTGAGTGCGCTGAAGGAAGGCGAGAAGCTCAAGGTAGACACCGGAGCGGAAGCGCCCGAAGGATGGGTTGCGGTACTGTATGCCGGCAGGACAGCCTATGTCAGCGGCCAGCATGTCACCGTGGAATTAGAGGTGGGCAAGGCCATCTCCATCGAGGAAGAAATTGCCGCCATCCGCAAAGCGGAGGAAGAAAAGGCTGCGAAGGCGGCAAAGAAAGCAGCCGCCAGCAAAAAGACCCAGAAGCCAGCGGTAGCGGCGTCCTACGACGATGTCACCCTGCTGGGCGCGCTGATCCAGTGCGAGGCCGGCGGTGAAAGCTATGAGGGCAAGGTTGCGGTAGGAGCAGTCGTTATGAATCGTCTGCGCAGAGGATATGCCGGAAGCATCTCCGGCGTCATCTACCAGAGCGGCCAGTTCACCCCCGCATCCAGCGGCGCATTGGCCAGCCGCCTTAACAAGGGCGTCAGCAGCAGCTGTATGCAGGCAGCCCAGGAGGCCATAAACGGCGTTGACAATGTGAACGGAGCACTCCACTTCCACAGAGTCGGCCGCGGCCAGGATGGAATTATCATCGGAAATCACGTATTCTTTTAAGAAAAGCAGGTCGGTAACGCGGCCTGCTTTTTTTAAACTTTTAGTTGTAATCTCCCCTCTTTGACAGTTGGAGAGGAGTAAAACGCCAGAAGTCCTTATAAATTCAAGGAAACTGGCGTTTTTTGATTTTAAAATAGGGGATGAATAAATCAGGTTTAATTGACGAAAATGGGATGGTGAGAAATTATATCCATATTGCAGATGAAACATAAAATATATCCATGGAAATTGAAAAAAGCATGATATATAATAGCGGCATTAACAGTAGCAGACCGTTGGTGCCAACGGAATGGATGGACAAACAATGGAGAAAACATGAGAAGGTATATAAACGAGAATATCCCGCATTTTATACACGGAGCGGACTATAATCCAGAACAGTGGATACATACGAAGGAAATATGGGATGAAGATATGGAGCTTATGAAGGAAGCAAACTGTAATGAAATGACAGTGGGTATTTTTTCCTGGGCTGTATTAGAGCCGGAAGAAGGAAAGTTTGATTTTTCTTTTTTAGATGAGATCATCGATAAGGTTTACAGAAATGGCGGAAGGGTGGTGCT